>JAOTTJ010000093.1 GCA_029864465.1 Gammaproteobacteria bacterium
TCAGTCGGTCCAGAGCTGTGCTGTCGCCGAGGCCGTGGGTCGGGAAAAAAGGAGCCGTCGCGAACTGGCCTTGCTCGCTATGCAGCGCCATATAGTTGAGTAGCACCATCTGCACGAGCAGGTTCACGTTGTTCGCCCCCGGCGTGCCGCTGCGCACAACGTCACCGCCGGCTGTGTAATAGCCGAGCTGCTGGTGTTGTTCGGGTGGCAAGCCGTCGAAGCCGCTCTGGAACAGGGTCGGGCGGCGCAGCGGGCTATAGACGAGGAAGAACGAAGCCGCCGTCGAGCTGTTATCGCTCGTCCACTCGCCCTTGCCGCGGCCGTCGAGCGTGTCATCGATGACGCCGTTGCTCGACAGCGAGCCGTCGCTGTAGACGTACATCATGAGTGGCACGCCAAGGCCGTTGTTGGCCCGCGATGCGTACTCGAGGCACGCGCCCATGCAGCGTCCGGCGCGAAAATCCTTGACCTCGCCTTCGGCGCGAGCGCCGCCATGATAATCGTAGCCGCCCATCGTGACGCAGCCCGCGCCCGCATAGCCGTCGATGACCATTTTCATGACCGAGGCGGTCTTGCGGAACTCGTCGCCGTCGCGATCGTTACCGAAGTATTCGGCGTTCGTGAAGATTGAGTTTGCTCCGTTGACGATGTTGTCGTCCTGCGACGGATCGAGTGCGCCGGGATTGGAGAATCGATCCGCGATATCGGCCGCGCTCAAGTAACCACAGCGCACGAGGTCCTCGACGACTTCGTCTCGCGTCAGCGGGACATTGTTCGGATCCGGGAAATTCAATCCTGTGCTGACGCGGCCCAATTTTTGGTCGCTGAGCCGGTAGATCGATTCCATGACGGCCAGAGCATCGTCTTGGTTGAGCAGGTTCAACAGCTCACCGGTATCGACGAGACCCGTGACATCACTCGGCCGGTCGACCTTCGTCGGCCGGAACTCGGGGTTGATCAGGGAGATCGGCGCCATCGAGTTGCCGCCCGATTCGCTATTACGCGAACCGCACAGCGCGAGAATCGATCCTCCGGCGCCGGCGCGCTGAATGCCGTACATCGGATTGTGCGGATTGTTGCCCGTGTCGTTGTCCGAGCGCGCCGGAATAACTGCGCCGTTGATGTTGTTTTCGAGCCCGGCCGTCTTGATCGAGCCGAACATTCCTCTCAGAAACGCGCTGTCGCTATGAAAGCCGAGCCCGAGCCGTGTGTCACGGTGATCGAGATTCGTGTTCGGGTCGATGGCCGAAGGAACCATGTCGCCCGGCAGGCCCATCTTGCTGTAGCCGGCCGTGCTGAGATCGTCCATCTGTCCGCCTTGCTGGCCGACGAGCACATTCGAGCCGGCCATGTTCGCGCCGCCGGCGAGGTCGAAGCAGATGAACGGAATCTTAGCGTTGCCGAACACATTGATCCCGCAGGCTGCGCGCAGCGGGTCGAGGTCGGCGGCTAGCTGCGCGTACGCAGCACGCGGATTGCTGAACAGGCTGAAGACGCCGCCGCCGAAGACGGTCGCTGATCCAGCCAGAAATCCCTGCCCGATAAGCTCGCGGCGCGTCATCGGCCGGTTGTGGCTTTGATGACGCTGAGGTGCGTCGTAGTTTCGTTTCTTTCGTCGGCTGCGGATCAGCATGGCGCTTTCACCTCTAGTCTATTTACTGTACGAGCATGGCGGCGCTGCCGAGCAGTGCCGCACAAGCCGATTTAGCGATTGTTTGCGTTCGTACCTGGTCGCCGCCGCCATTGGCCAAGCCCTGGCGATTCGGATCCGTCGGTATGCCGTTGATGAGCTCTTCGAGCTCTGTTTTGACCGTAGCGCGATCGGGTTGCGTGCCGATAAAGTTGGCGGTCGTGCCAAGCACGCGATCGAGCAACGGATCGAGTAGAAGATCCTGGCTCGCCGGATAAGCCGTCGTGACGTTAGACGTGAACGGGAAGCCCGGGAACGTGTTTGCGCGCAACGTCGTATCGTCGATGAGCGCAGCGCAGTAGAGGATCGAGAGTTGCGCTATTGCCATCTGGTGCGATGACAGGAACGCCTCGACGTCCTCAACGGTCGGCAGCGACTGGCGAATCTCATCGTAGGTCGTGTTGATTGTCGAATTCGACATCGGTACGCCCGTGACTGCCGAGAGTGTCGCGTTGATCTCGTCGAAAGTGCGCACGCCGATATCCGAGCGCGGCGCCAGATTCTGCGGCACTGCTGGCGGCGGCGTGGTGGGGATCGGCCGCGCGTAGGTTCTGCCGCCGAGCACGTCGAAGGTCAGGAAGAACTCGTCGGAGTCGGGCCCACGCTCGAGCGGCAGCACAGTCCCCAGCGAGAGCAGAGATTGTCCCGTTGCTGGATCATATGCGCCCGTGGCGATCGTCGTGGACAGATTCGCGTAGGCCTGACCGACCGGAGCTTCCTGCCCGTTGATGCCAACCCGGAGGCCTTGGATGTCGATACCGTTGGGTTGTGCCGTGCCGTCGAGGCTGATGAAGAACGGGTTACGGAACAGGTAGCCGTAGGTATCGTACTGCGAAGCCTCGAAGACGATATAGCTCTCCGGCACGCTGATCTGATGCTCGACGCCGAACATCACGAAGAATTTCTCGCCGACACCGGCTTCGTAGTTCTGCAGAATCTGTGCTGGCGTGAGCGCGCGATTATGGACCGCGACGAGGCGGAGCACGCCACTCCAGGGAAGATCGCCCGAGACCTCGTTGCCGAGAACGAACGCGTAGTTGTCCTGCCAGGAGGTCAGTGTGCCGCCGGGCGCGGGATCTGGTGTGCTGACGAGAATCCCGTTGACGTAGATCGTTCGGCCGACGACCGGATCGAAGTTTACGACAACATGCTGTAGTGTGGCCTGCAGCACTTCCGCCGCATCGGGCGTCGACAACTGCGGACTACCGTTGGCGTCAGAGGTGCTCGTCCGGTTGAAGAAGTCGTAGTTGTACATCGTCTGCCCGAGATTGAAATTGCGCGATGTATCGCTTGCCGAGTAACTGACGATGCGGGTGTCATCCTGGACGACGTTGCCCGGGGCAACCCAGGCTTCGATTGAATACTCGCCCGTGGCCTGAATCCCTGTGGACAGCTTCGCGCTAGCGACTGTCGAGGCCTGCGCCTTGCCTCCGGAGAAACTCAGCCCCCAGCCGCCGAACCAATCCACCTGCCCTGATAGCGTCAGGTCCAGCGCCGGATCGACACCGCTCGTGTCGAAAGCCGTAAGGCCTTGGCCCGTCTTGAATTCGTACATGGCGATGACGTTCGCCTCATAGCGATTGCCGCCCGAAGCAACCGTGCCTTCGTAGAGTGTCGAAGCCTTACTCGTAACGAACAGCGGATTGACGACATCGATCGGCACACCGGTCGCAAACGCGTCGATTGCCGCGAGCATCACGTTCGCGTCGCTGGCACAATTGTTCGTCCAACAGTTGTGGAATTCGTCGCGTAACCGAATGACGAGGCGCGAGCTCGACGTCGCATTGAGGTCGATCTTCGGCTTCACCGCTTCGTAGGCGATCGGTACTGCCTGCGGGCTACCGTTCTCAGCAAAGAACGGCGACTGAACGAACGTCGCGTCGGACGCGTGACAGCCGGAGCAATACTGCGTCAGGACGGGATAGACGGTTGTTTCGAACAGGCTCGGGTCCGGCGGAAAATGTCTGCTCGAGCCCGGGTCGCGAACGGATAGCGGCGGCTCGAGCACGATCGTGCGACCGCCGCCCGTGGCCAGTGCGCCTGCCCAATTCGTTACCCATGTCGTCAGGATGTCGGCACAGGCCTGATCGCTGGTAAGCCAGCAGTTGTGGCCGCCGGCTACTTTCTGAACAATGCGTGAGTCCGACGGTACGAGGAGATCGACGACAGGATTGGCTTCGGCGTAGGCGAGATTGACGTCGTCGCTGCGCGCGAACATCGGCGCTTGGCCGCCGGCAACGCTATGGCAGGAGCCGCAGCGATTGTTCCCGCGAATGTTGTCGTAGAGGTTGATCTTGAACGACTGAACGTCGGCCGTTGCCGGTGCCGGGCCCGTATAGGTCGAGGTTGTCGGACCGCCCGAGGCGACGTTGACCTGCGTGTCCGCGCCACTACCCCCGCCGGCGCATGCGGCGAGAGCGAGCACGGCGCAGGCGCCGGCCAGGGCACGCAGGGTTCTGCGTGCGGTATCCGTCGGCAACAGGATGCTGTGACTAACTTGCTTCATTGCTTTTCCCACCTGTCTCAGTTGCCCATGCAATAGGCGGCCGAGGCGGCGAAGACCTCTTTGAGGTCATAGCCGTAGGCACCCGTGAAGTTGCCCGTCATCGTCGCGACCACGGCGCGGTCGGGCGCGTCGACCGGATTTCGTAGGCAGACGTTGCGAAACACTTTCGTGACCTGGCACTGCGCGAACGCTTGTGTCGCGGCGAGTTCCTGGCCGAGTGTCTTGGCGCCGGCGCCGTTGCCGGGTAGATTGATGTCCCATCCCAAGTTGGCGTTCTGACCAACCCGCCAGTAGTTATTCCACGAGTCATCCGGCGTAATGAAACCGTCCTCGAATGTCGTGTCGTTGTTGAAATATTTGCTCGCGACAGTGCCGCCCGTATAGAGCATGCGGCCGAGCACTTCGTCGTAGTCGTAATAGGCGAACGCTTGTGCGAGCGGATCCATGCCCGAGTGGCAGCCTATGCAATTGTTCATGAAAACGCGGCTGTCGCCGCCGGGGCTACGCGAGACGTCTTGGCGAATTCGATCGGGGACGATCGTCGTGTCATGAACACCTTCTAGGTCCGTGCACATGTGGTTCATGAGCGTGAAACGAAACATCGCTCGGTTCGTGCCGGCAATAAAGAACGCCTCTGCCGCGGCGCGTGTCGTCATCACGCCTGCCGTCGCCTGTGTCGGGGTTCCGTAGGCAGCCGATTGTGTCGTTGCCACGATCTCAGTCTGCGGATCGAAACCCGGTTGCAGCATCGCCTGCTCCAGGTTCTCGTAGTAGGCATTGCTATTCGGGCTCGGCAGTCCCTGCTGACCCGTGTGCCTGTATAGCAAATCCGCCGAGAGTATCTCCGTAAATGGCACGCCGTCTTTGACCATGCCGATTACGAGCGTTGTGTAATCGTTGAGTGGCACGAACACGGTCTGGTCGCGGTTCGTCCACGGCGCGGCGAAGTTCTTGACCGTCACCGTATAGAAGTTTGGGTTGTCCATGGCCGTGCGGGCGGCTGCAATGGGATCTGGGTTGGGGCCGTTCAGATCGGCTTCCATCGCAGTGAGTACAGTTTCGCTCGGCGGCACACCGGCGAGCCGGTTGTGAATGCGGAACGCTTGTTCACGTTCGGTCGGACCGGCAAATGTGGTCGACACGGTCGCGAACACGAGCGCGATGCACAGAGAAAATTGGTAACCGATTCGCCGTGCAAACGAATCGCAAATCGAATCTAAATGCTTCCTGCTCGTCATGACCAAAATCCTGTTGGCGATGGAATGCTCTCGTGAGTGCGAAAAAAGTAGAGCACAAAAAAAATCGCTTCGTAATGTCGAAAATTGGCGACGTCTCGAAACGGCGACAATTCGACGCAGCTTATTCGCCATGTAAGCATCGTGTCGTTGAACTGCTGCAAGGTTTATTCGATGAACGAGCAATCAGAGCGATTAAGTGAAAACGATTGCGGTTCGAAGGGATCGACAGCGTTCGAAGTGAGAGCGCCGTCACACTTTGTTGCGGTATCGGGCAGGGCGGTTCTGTGATCGCTTTAACGGTAGGTTTTTTCAGTCACGCCCATCATTACGGGGCACGCCATATTACGTCGCATTGTCCCGAAGGCAGGATGAGACTTAATCCTGCCGCCCGGCGCAAACGACGAAAAGCGGCGTCGCGTCGGAGTGGTCGCTGTGGTGGCGATCGCATGAAAGATGTCGACCGGACAACCTGCCCTCAGACCAAGGATGGACAAGACGTGAGAGGGATTTCCAATGAGTAATCTTACAGGTTGCAGTCGAATCGCGGCTCTCATTGTTATTAAGCGGATCTTTTGCGCTGGCGCGCTGCTGGCGGTTGTTGCCTGCAGCGGTGACGGCGGCACGGGCGTCGGCAGCGGCCAGTCCCCGGATCCGGTGGCGGTCGATTTTCCGATTGCCTACACGAAGGGGCCTCTGCTCGATGCGCAGATGCAGCAATTCCAGAGCCCCGACCTGCGCGACCAATTGCGCTTCAATATTGGCACGGATCTGTATTTCCGTGACCGCGCCTCGCCGAGCGTCGCCGATCGCAACATTACGGCTAACGAGACGCAGGGTGTCGGGGACGTTCAAGGTGTAGAGATCTCCGTAGACGGTAGCACCGTGCTGTTCGCAATGCGCGGGCCATTCGATCCGAATCTGGCCGACGAGGATCAACCGACGTGGAATATCTGGGAGTACGAGATTGCGACCGATACGTTGCGACGCGTGATCCCGGACGATCTGACGGCGGAGGGTGGTCAGGATATCTCTCCTCATTACCTGCCCGACGGGCGCATCATTTTCGCCTCGACACGCCAGCGCCAACAGAAAGCGACGCTGCTCGACGAAGGTAAGCCGCAGTACGATGCGCAAGAGGAAGATCGTAACGAGCCGGCATTCGTCCTTCACGTCATGGACGACGACGGCGGAAACCTGACGCAGGTTTCCTTCAACCAAAGTCACGATCTCGAGCCGACAGTGCTCGACGATGGGCGGGTGCTGTTCAGCCGTTGGGACAATGCCGCCAATGTCGATGGCGTACATCTATATAGAATGAATCCCGACGGCAGTGATCTCGAGTTGTTCTATGGCGCGGAAAGCCATCTGACCGGAACGGGCCAGACCGAGGTGCAGTTCGTCGGGGCGCGCGAGCTGCCTGACGGTCGCATCATGGTGATCGCCCGCCCGGCGGTTCATCCTGAGCTCGGCGGTGATGTGGTCATCATTGACGCGCCGAATTTCGTCGAGGACACGCAACCAACGGCGATCAACGCGGGGATGACAGGCCCGGCTCAATCGTCTGCGACGCCGCTGCAGGTGCGTACCGATCTTCTGCCCTCGCCAGGGGGGCGTTTCTCGTCGGCGTTCCCGCTCTGGGACGGCACTGACCGCGTGCTCGTGAGCTGGAGCATCTGCCGGGTCACTGACGCCATGGGGGTCATATTCCCATGCGACGCGCAACGGCTTGCCGATCCCACGTTTCAGCTTGCACCGCCTCTCTACGGGATCTGGATGTACGATCCCGCCGATCAGACGCAGCTGCCAATCGTCGTCGGCGAGGAAGGTATGCTTATCGGCGACATCGTTGCGGCGCAGCCGCGGGCAAACCCGCAGATCATTCCGGATATGATTCCCGGTCCCGGCGTTCCTAACAACCTCGCGGGCGAGAACGTCGGTATCCTCAATATTCGCAGCGTTTACGATATCGACGGCGTTGATGTCGCAGCCCCCGATATCGAGACGCTGGCCGACCCAGCCGCCACGACCGCGGATCAGCGACTCGCACGCTTCTTGCGTATCGTCAAGCCCGTGCCGTTACCCGACGACGACGTGCGCGACCTCGCCAACACGGCGTTCGGTGTCAGCGCCCAGCAGGGCATGCGCGAAATCTTGGGCTACGCGCCGATCGAGCCCGACGGTTCCGTACGTATTAAGGTACCCGCGAACATCCCATTTGCCATCAGCGTGGTCGACGTTAACGGCCGGCGCATCTCGCCGCGACACCAGAACTGGTTACAGGTGTTGCCCGGTGACGAGCTTCAGTGCAACGGCTGCCACGACCCGACTTCTGGTTTGTCACACGGACGCAGTGATAGCTTCAACTCCGTCTATGCGGGCGCGCTGTCGACGGGTGTGCCGTTTCCGAACACGGTCTCGGCGCTGTTCACGGATTTCGGTGAGACGATGGCCGAGACACGCTCCCGGATAGACTGCACCGCCGACATCAACTGTCCTGCGATGGAGCCGTCGGTGGAACTCATCTACGAAGACGTTTGGACGGATCCTGTCGCAGCGCAGCGCCCCGCGGATCTTCGTTTTGCCTACCGTTATCTGGACGATACGGCTACGGGCGATCTGGGGCTGCAGACGACGGTTCCGACGACGCTGGAGTGCGTACAGAACTGGTCGAGCCGCTGTCGCATCGTCATCAATTACGAGCAGCATATTCATCCTCTGTGGGGTCTGCCGCGGCTCACGCTCGATCCGAACGATCCGACTATCGTGCTCGACGACCGCACGTGCACGACGGCCGGTTGCCATACGTTTGTCGGCCTGATGAATACGGTTCAGGCGCCGGCTGCCCAGCTCGATCTGACGAACGGCCCGTCACAGCAAGTTCCCGATCACTTCAATTCCTATCAGGAGCTGCTCGTCGACGACAACGCTCAGGATGCGACTGGTGCCGATCTCTTGGTTCCGGGCGTGGATGCGAACGGTAATCCAGCGCTCGTCAATGTCAATGTGTCTTCTTCGATGAGTCCAGGCGGTGCGCTAGCCTCCGGCGCGTTCTTCTCGCGCTTCGACGCTGGCGGTTCGCATGCGGGCGACCTGTCGCCTGCCGAGCTCAGACTCATTGCCGAATGGCTCGATCTCGGTGCGCAGTACTTCAACAATCCATTCGACCCGGATGTTCCGCTGAACTAAACGATGTCCCGACCATTGCTCGCCATTTTGATTATTTTTTGCGCATTGGCGAGCGTGGCCCGTGCGCAGGATGAGGCGCAGCAGGTTGTCGTCGAGGATCCGTTCATCGAGATGCGCACGGGACCAGCACAGGCCTACCCCGTGTTCTATGTCGTCGATCGCGGCGAGTTCATCGAGGTCCTGTCTCGGCGTACGGATTGGTTCAAGGTTCGCGCACCGCGCGGACAGGAGGGCTGGGTCAACAGCTTACAGCTACAAGAAACGCTGCAGCTCTCGGGCGCGCCCGTGGAGGTCCCGGGGTTTACGCTCGAGGATCACGCCGTGCGCCGCTGGGAAGTCGGCGCGCTCTATGGTGACTTCGATGGCGCGAACATCGTATCCGTCTACGGTGCGTTCAGTTTTACAGAGAACTTGTCCGGTGAGATCTGGTATTCCGACATCCTGGGAACGTTTTCGAATAGCCAAATGGCCGGCTTCAATATCGTCCACCTGCTCTTTCCGGAGTGGCGTGTTTCTCCCTATTTCACACTGGGTGGCGGCATCATCAACACCGAGCCCAAAGGAACGATCGTCGGGACGGCAGATCGCACCGATAACCTCGCGCATGTCGGCATCGGGGTTAGAACTTACTTGACTCGCAGGTTCGTGTTTCGAGCCGAATATAAAACATACGTCGTATTTACGAGTCGCGACGACAACGAGGAGCCAACTGAATGGAAAGCCGGGTTCTCTTTCTTCTTTTAATAAACGTGCTCGTTGTCATGAGCGTGACGGGCTGTGCGCGGTTTCGCGGTGCGCAGGATGGAGAGCCGGTGGTCGAGGCAGGCCAAGTGCCTGTCATCGAGCCTGAGCTCGAGCGTCGCGATATCCAGATCGCGGCAATCGATACCGAGGACTTCGAGCTCGGGCTCTATGCAGGTCTGATGAGCATCGAAGACTTCGGCGTGAACTCCGTAGCGGGGGCACGATTTGCATATCACATAACGGAGAAATATTTCGTCGAGCTCGCCGCCGGTGCTAGCGAGGGCGAGGAAACGAGTTTCGAGCGTCTGAGCGGAGCTGCGCAATTGCTCACAGACGATGAGCGGTCCCTTAGCTACTATAACTTGTCATTGGGATACAACATTTTCCCGGGAGAGGTGTATCTGGGGAGCGATCGCGCGTTCAACTCGACGATCTATCTGATCGGCGGCGTCGGTAAGACGAACTTTGCCGGCGACGACCGATTCACGTTGAATTTCGGCATGGGCGTACGGCTCATCCCGCGAGACTGGTTCGCGATACATGCCGATATTAGGGACAACATTTACGACATCGATCTGCTCGGACAAGAGAAGACGACCCACAATCTCGAGGCGCATCTCGGGGTGACGTTCTTCTTCTGAGCGTGACGACAAAGAGGTGGAAATGATGATCAAGAAACTGACAATCCTGTTCGCAATCATTGTG
>JAOTTJ010000448.1 GCA_029864465.1 Gammaproteobacteria bacterium
GATGCCGCCCGGCGCATCGTGCGTGAGCGCGGTGCCGGCAATCTGACGTTCGAGGAGATCGTTCAGCAGAGCGGTGTCACGCGCGGGGGCATCACCTACCACTTCGCGACAAAAGACGCGCTGCTCCGGGCGCTCGTCGAATCGGACATTGAGCAGTGGCGGGAGCTCGAGGAACGTCATCGTCCTGAAGCAACAGACCCTCAGACTGCAGAGCTCATCGCTGACATCCGGGGTCATACCGAGCGCAACGACGACCGGCGCCGCTTCGTGGCCGGCATGCTCAGCGCCTTGACCCTCGATCCGAGCTTGCTCGACCCGGTACGCGAGTTCATTGCCCAAAAGCTGGCCGGCTTGGAGTGGGATGACGTGCAGCTGCGCCGGCAT
Source organism: Gammaproteobacteria bacterium (assembly GCA_029864465.1). Classification (GTDB taxonomy): domain Bacteria; phylum Pseudomonadota; class Gammaproteobacteria; order Steroidobacterales; family Rariloculaceae; genus JAHEEM01. The sequence continues at coordinate 385 of JAOTTJ010000448.1, forward strand.
TTGTTGCGCCTAGCCGCGGAAGGGCTGTTTTGGTCGGAGATTTTCGAGTACCGCGAGCTGGACGCCGATGTGCGCGAGCGGCTCGTGGCGTTGATGGAGCAAATGGCTCGAGAAACCGAAATCGAGCCGGAGCACTGAGCTGAGAAAACCTAACTAACCGTCCTGGGTGACAACGATAATGAACTGCCACAATGGTTCGCCTGGGGAGCACGAGCCTCTCGCTGCCAAGCTCCCATTACGTTGGAAGTCAACTGCGCTCGCATCGATCGTTCTTCTCGCCGCTTGCGGTGGTGGACCAGGCCCGGGCGACATGCAGATGCCGCCGGTGCAAGTCAGTGCCGCGCACGTCGTAGAGCGAACCGTCCTCGAGTGGCGCGAGTTTACGGGGCGCGTCGAGGCGGTGGACTCCATCGAGATACGTCCGCGCGTTGCGGGTTATCTCGACTCGGTGCACTTCCGGGAGGGCAGCATCGTAGAGGAGGGAGACCCTCTCTTTACGATCGACCCACGCGAGTACGAAGCGGCTGCGACCGCGGCGCGTGCAAACCTCGAGCGCGCCGAGACCCGTCTTGTGCTTGCTGAACAGGAGCTCGCCCGCAGTGAGATGCTCATCGAGGCGCGCGCGATCTCGCGCGAGGAATTCGATCAGCGTACGAGCGAGCTGCAGCAGGCCACCGCCGATCGTAACGGAGCGCGCGCTGAGCTTGTGCGCGCTGAGCTGAATCTGAGCTTTGCACGTATTACGGCGCCGATCCGCGGGCGCATTGGCGCGGCAATCATCAAGCCCGGCAATCTCGTTACACCCGGTGACACGCTGTTGACGACGCTCGTGTCGGTGGATCCAATCTACGTGACTTTCGAGGCCGACGAGTCGGTCTATCTCGATTTTCAGGCGCAGCTCCTCGATGCGGGGCGCGGCGGAGAGCGTCTTCGCTTGCCTGTGGAGATCGGGCTCGGGAGCGATACTGGTTTTCCTTACAAGGGCGAGCTCGATTTCATCGACAATCAGCTCGACCCGGCGACGGGAACGATCCTCGGCCGCGCGATCCTGCCCAACCCCGACGGTTTGCTGACGCCAGGCCTGTTCGCGCGCGTACGGTTGTTCGGCACGCGCGAGCAGGATGTCTTACTCGTTCACGACATGGCGATCCTGACGGACCAGGATCGCAAGTACGTCTACGTCGTCGGCGCTGAGAATATCGCCGAAAGGCGAGATATCGAGGTCGGCGGTCTCGTTGACGGTCTACGTGTCGTTTCGGCAGGGCTCGCAGCAGAGGACCGTGTTGTGGTCAACGGCGTTCGCAGGATTTTCTTCCCGGGAATGTCGCTTATACCTGATACGGTGCCCATGGACGATCCACTGGCAGCTAGCACCGCACTGCAGGGCCCAGGCGGAGGCTAGGTCATGGACCTGTCCAAAATCTTCGTCGATCGGCCGATCCTCGCGGCAGTTCTGTCGTTATTCGTCTTTATTGCGGGACTGGTCGCCATTCCGAATTTGCCGATCAGCGAGTACCCGGAAGTCGTGCCGCCGTCCGTACAGGTGTTTGCCACCTATCCAGGCGCGAACCCTCAGACGATCTCCGAGACCGTCGCCGCACCGCTGGAGGAGGCGATCAACGGCGTCGAGAACATGATTTACATGAAGTCAGTCGCCGGGTCCGATGGGCAGATGCAGCTCACGGTGACGTTTCGCGGCGGCACGGATATCGATCTGGCTTCCGTGCTTGTGCAGAATCGTGTGGCTCGCGCTTTGCCGCGTCTGCCCGAGGCCGTGCGCGCGCTAGGTGTCACGACCGAAAAGTCCTCGCCGAACTTGACGATGGTCGTGCATCTGCGCTCGCCGAACGGTCGCTACGACAGTCTCTATTTATCCAACTACGCGACGTTGCGTGTCAGAGACGAGCTCGCGCGCCTACAAGGTGTCGGTCAGGCGCTCGTCTTCGGTGCGGGCAACTACGCAATGCGCATCTGGCTCGATCCGGAGAAAGCCTCGGCACGGGACCTGACGGCTGGCGATATCGTGCGTGCGATTCGTGAGCAGAATGTGCAGGTCTCCGCGGGTGTGATCGGCGGGCCGCCGCAGCCCGGGAGCTCGACGCTGCAGCTATCGATCAACGCCCAGGGT
>JAOTTJ010000449.1 GCA_029864465.1 Gammaproteobacteria bacterium
AGAACGGCTCACGAAGCTCGTGCCCGAAGCGTCGATACGCGTCGGTCACGGTCAGATGCCTGAACGCGCGCTCGAACAAGTCATGGTCGATTTTTATCACCGCCGATTCAACGTCTTGTTGTGCACGACAATCGTTGAAAGTGGGCTCGACGTACCCACCGCCAACACGATCGTGATAAACCGTGCGGACCGTTTCGGGCTTGCGCAACTGCATCAGCTCCGCGGCCGCGTCGGGCGTTCGCATCACCGGGCTTACGCCTATCTCGTCGCTCCGCCCAAAGCCACGATGACCGCCGACGCAGTAAAGCGTCTCGAAGCCATCGATGCGTTAGAGGACCTTGGTGCGGGATTTACGCTCGCGACCCACGATCTCGAGATTCGTGGAGCCGGCGAGCTGCTTGGCGACACGCAAAGCGGACAGATTCAGGAAATTGGTTTCTCTTTGTACACCGAGCTTCTGGGCCGTGCCGTTGAGTCGCTGCGCTCTGGTCGGGAACCCGATCTCGATGCGCCGCTCGATGCCGGCGTAGACATCAATTTTCACATTCCCGCTCTGTTGCCCGACGACTACGTTCCTGATGTGCATTTACGGTTGATTCTTTACAAGCGCATCTCGGCAACTGAATCTGCGGCCGACTTGCGCGAACTGCAGATCGAGTTGATCGACCGATTCGGGCTGTTGCCACCAGCAGCAAGAAATCTCATGCGCATCGCTCAGATCAAGCAAACGGCTGCTGCCATGGGCATCGAGAAGATCGACGTCGCAAAATCCGGTGGATTCGTCGTATTCGGACGACAGAGTCACATAGACCCTGTCGCGCTTGTACAATTGGTGCAGAATGACAGTCATACCTACCGGCTGCAGGGTTCGCACCGTCTGCAGTTCGGGGCAGATCTCATTGATCTGGAGCGTCGCTTCAAATGGATCGAGAATCTTTTGAGCCGGCTGGCGGTCAAACAGCCTGAAATGATGGCGGGTTGAACCTTGGTTTTTCGTAGGGGTGATTTATGAGTCGATTGACGCTGTTGCTTGTGACGGTACTGCTGCTACCCCTGGCAGAGGCTCAGGATACGCCCCTCGACGGGCAGCCTGAAATCCGCCGTTATACGGTCGAGATCATCGTTTTTTCTTACAACGAAGACATATCGACCGGCACCGAGATTTTTCCGGTCGATGCGCCCGTATACCCCGACACGCCGTCCAGGTTCGATGACGAATACGGCGCCGAAGCAGAAATACCGGCCGTTGAGGAAATCGAAGATGAGCTCGTGAAGCCTGAACTGCGCGAACTCGAACTGGTGCGGCTCGAGACCGGCCAGCTCACGTTGACCGAGACACTACGGCGACTCGAGCGACTCGATGCCTATGAGCCACTGATGCACTTTGGCTGGACCCAACCGACCTACCCGCTCGAGGAAACGCCGGCAATCCAGCTGCGCGCTTTAGGCCGCGTCCCGAGCGGACTCGACGGCAGCTTTACCCTGTATCTGAGCCGGTTTTTACATCTCGTCGTCGATCTCGCGCTCGACGCGCCGCCAGAAGCGCGGTCCGATGTGCGCTCCGATGCATCACTGTCGGAGACGGACAACGAGGCGGTGTTCCGATTCGGCGATTCGCGGGCGCAGAACGAGGCGGACTACAGCGTGCTGAGCGGACCCGTGCGCTATCGCATCCGGGACGATCGGATATTCAGAAGCGGCGAACTGCGTTATTTCGATCACCCGAAATTCGGCGTTATCGCGAAAATCACGCGCTTCGAGGATCCTGCCTCAGCAGAGGAATCCTCGGCTGAGGCCTTCGAGTCAGTCGGCGGCACTGTCGAGTAACTGGTCAAGAAACGCGTCGGCAGTGCCGCGATCTGTAGCTCCGTCCACGTAAGCGATTTGGTAGCTAACCGTGACGAAGCGAGCCACGCTCGACCTCGGATGATGCAGCCCCAGTTCCCGAACCGACGTCGAGATCCGCGCAGCAAACTCCCTGACGGCTTTCTCGTCCGACGAATGTGACAGCACGACGAACTGCATGTCGTCAACGCGCGCAACGACATCGCTTGCGCGCCGCAGGCATCGCCGTACGGCTCGACCGACGCGCCGCAGGCAGGTATCGGCCGCATGCCGGCCGAATACTCTGGTATAAGACTCGAACTCGTCGATCGTGAAGGCCACGATCGCGAGCGAGCTTTGCTCGCGCGACGCCACGGCCCAGTCGTGCTCGAGTATTTCGCGAAACGCCACACCGTTCAACAGCCCCGTAACGGGGTCATCTCTGGACAGATCACGGATGCGCCGCTTTGCTTTCAAAAGCGCATGGTGGATCTCGCTACCGGCGCCGGCCCTGGCTCCGCCTCGCCAATACACCGCGTAGTAACGGGCTGTCGCCTCTTTGGGCAGCGGTAACGGCTGCAGCGCTAGCAAATACTCGCGTCCGCCGAGTTCTACCGGAAAATTCGATTCCTGTCGTGACCGCACAGCCTCCGAAATCTCGAGCGCGAGT
>JAOTTJ010000450.1 GCA_029864465.1 Gammaproteobacteria bacterium
CCAGAGAGACCCGTCATGGGCTTCGATCGGGTCGTGTGGCCGCGAGCCCAGCGTCGGCACGAGCCATTCACTGAACGTCACATTGACAGGGCCGTCGATGATGGCCGGATATGAATCTGCCTTCTTTGGGAAGTGCTCGGCTAGATAGCTCGAGATCGTGTTGAGCTGCTCGTCCGGCAGCGCGATCATCGTGCTGAGGACCTTGTTCCAGTCCTCATGGCTGTTGCCGACAGAGTCCGTAATGAAGCTCAGTCGATGGCAGCCTGTGCAAACGCCCTCGACCAGCGGCTTGGCGTCGCCGTCCGGAAGATCGACGTCGCGGCGGTCCTGCTGCGCCGAGACCATGCCGGATAATGCCATGGCCGCGAGACCCAAAACCATCGTCGTGATTCGTTGTTTCATCATCTCCACCCTCGAGAAATGTTCGAAATGCCCGGGACCGTCTTGTGGCGGTCTGGTCGATAGTAATCGCTGTTCGGAGTTTGGGCGCCCAGGGCGCTCAATTCAAGGGCCGGCCGAGCTGTGAGGGTGACTTATGGGGTACTTTCGGGGCGCTGCCCTAGTCCGCGCGGGGTCGTGCCGACAGCAGCTTGAGCACGTGGCGGATGCCCGGGATCAGCATCAGGGCGCACAGTAGGGCGCCGCTGCCGAACATCACTCTCGCAATCTTGACGTTCGTTGCGTGAGGCAGAAACGGGATGCCCCCCGAGAACTGATCGGACGATCCGGCCAGCGCGACCCACGCCGCGACGACCGCAAACGCCACGACGATGAGATTGCCGAGCACCGAGACGAGTAGCTCGTGCGCTCGTAAGCCGACAGCGAGACCCCCGAAGATGAATACGGCGCCGGCGAGAATGAGGATCCAGTCGGGCGCGTGGATTTTCTCCGGATCGGTCGGGATGACGTCGAGCGCGATCATGACGATCATAGCGCCGAGCGCGATTGCGATAGCGCCCAGCAGGGGGTGATTCTGCTCCTTCACGATACGAAGAGCGTAAGGGTGGCGCACTCTCAGGGCGACGCGCGCCGTCACAGAATCACGCCGATCGCAAGTCAGGAATCCTTAGGTTCGTGCGGTTTGATGATCGCTGGGTCGGGGGCGTGGCAGGCGCCCGTCGCGTTCTTGCCCTCGTAGTGGAGGGTGTGCAGCACGTGGCGGATGGCTTCAAGGCGCGCGGATTTCTTCCGGTCGGCATTGACGATGAGCCATGGGCTGTAGTCTTTGTGCGTACGCTGGAACATTGCATCGATGTAGTGCGTGTAGCGATCCCACTGGTTCTGCGCCTGGCCGTCGAGCGTGCTGAGCTTCCACCGTTTGAGGGGGTTCGTTTGTCGCGCCGCGAAACGTTGCGCCTGTGTCTGGGGCGAGATTGCGAACCAGAGTTTGATGAGCTCTAGATCGTCCTCGTAGAGCATGCGCTCGAACTCGGGGGCCTGCTGCATGAAGATCTCGTATTCTTTGTCCGTGCAGAAACCCATGACGGGTTCGACGACGGCGCGGTTGTACCAGCTGCGGTCGAAAAAGACGATTTCGCCGGGGTTGGGAAGCTGCTCGACGTAGCGTTGGAAGAACCATTGGCCGCGCTCGACTTCCGTAGGCTTGGGTAGCGCAACGACGCGTGCCGTGCGTGGGTTCAGGTTCTGCGTAAATCGGCGAATCGTGCTGCTCTTGCCGGCCGTGTCGCGCCCTTCGAAGACGATCGCAACGCGACGGCCGTCGCGTTGTATCGATCGATGCAACTGCAGGAGCTCGATCTGCAGCTGTTCTAGCTCTTGCTCGTAGCGCAGCTCGGCGAGCGCCTTCTCGACCTTGATCTTCTTCGTGGCGAGCAACTCGAGCAGCTCGGGTTGGCCGCGGATGGACTCGATCTCCTCCGCCGTTGCTTCGATGCGGATCGCGAGCGAGCCGCCGTCCGTTTCTCGATCGTCGTCGTTCATGAGCCGGCAAGTCTCGCACGAACGAGCCGCATCCTCACGCCGAGATGCTGTCGATTCTTAAAAATAAATGAGAACTATTCTTATTGAATATCGTCATTGAATTGAATAACGCTCTCATCTATGGCTAAAGCCCGAATAGCTCCGAGCGCAGCGCCAGGCACGCGTCGGTTAGGTTCTAAGCGCATGATTCGAAGATCAATGTCCTGGATTCACCTCGTCTGCGGCGTTACGACGGGCGTCGTGGTCCTTATGATGTCGGCAAGAGGCACTCGGCATCTTCGGCCAGACGATCGCGGGCATCGTCTCGTTGACGAGCATCATCATGGTCTGGACGGGGCTTGCGCTTGCGTATCGGCGCCTGATCGTGCCGCTCTATCCAACCCGACGTCGCAGCTAACCGCAGCCTGATACGTCTCGCTGTCAGCGCGCCGGGCGAAACTTTCGCTCGCGCACCGAGTGCCGGACAATGTCGGGCACCTCATGCCCAGTTCTTCCCAAGATAGACAGCGCACGGCGACCGCGCGCGGATTCCCTTACGTCGCC
>JAOTTJ010000094.1 GCA_029864465.1 Gammaproteobacteria bacterium
AACATTCAGATGAAGGTTGATTTGATTGCGCCGATCGCGATGGAAGATGGGTTGAGGTTTGCGATACGCGAGGGTGGCCGCACGGTTGGCGCCGGCGTCGTTGCGAAGATCATCGAGTAGACGCGAGAGCCTGAGAGGTTAGCGTTAGGCGACGGTCACCGGCGGGTTCGGCGCTCTTGAGGGCTATGTTGAGCGTGACAGCTTCCGGGAACGATGTTTCCGACAGGAAGTAAAGCGCAGCGCAGCGAGCCATGACTGTCGGGAATATCGTTCCCGGAAGCGAATGAGGCAGCACCTCCGCTTGGTGATTGGCCCGAAAACAGGGATACTAGCGGGCCGCCCACGGGCGGCCGGGGAAATAGAATGGCGACGAATCAGAACATCAGAATCAAGCTCAAGGCCTTCGATCACCGGCTGATCGACCGTTCGGCGCGCGAAATTGTCGATACGGCCAAGCGGACCGGGGCGACGGTCAAGGGACCGATCCCGCTGCCGACCAAGACCGAGCGGTACACGGTGCTGATTTCGCCCCACGTGAACAAAGATGCCCGAGATCAGTACGAGCTGCTGACGCACAAGCGAATCATGGATATCGTGGATCCGACGGACAAGACCGTGGATGCGCTGATGCGGCTAGAGCTTCCGGCCGGCGTGGACGTCCAGATCAAGCTGAACTGAGGTCCGGTTCGGGCGTTGAACAAGGGGAAACCGGTGCTATAATGCTCGGCTCTCCACTGGCTCGGTGAGGCTACGACCTGCCGGGCCATTTTGGTGCTCAGGGCCTCCGGGCGATGTATCCGGCCGGGCTCGATCAGTGACGTAATTAGTGGTTTCAGGCGGGGTCGCGCCCGCGGGGACCCATTTGGTGCCAGCGCACGAATGAGGCGTTGGCTGAAGTGCCGGCCGGACGTAGTCGGCGCGGATGCAGAGGGATAGACAAATGCCTATCGGTCTCGTTGGCCGTAAATGCGGTATGACCCGCATATTCACCGATGCTGGTGAATCGATCCCGGTGACGGTGATCGAAGCCCTGCCCAATCGAGTGACACAGCTCAAGACCGTCGACACGGACGGCTATCGAGCTGTGCAGGTCACGTATGGCGCACGCAAGCCGAGTCGCACGGCTCGCCCGGCGATTGGGCATTTCGCCAAGGCCGAGGTCGAGCCTGGCGACGGCCTCTGGGAGTTTCGCCTTGCCGACGGTGAGGGCGACGAGCTGGCCACCGGCGCTGAGCTCAAGGTCGACTTGTTCGCCGACGGTCAGCTCGTCGACGTGATCGGTACTTCTCGCGGTAAGGGATATGCCGGCACGGTCAAGCGCCACAACTTCAGCATGCAGGACGCGACCCACGGCAACTCGATTTCGCATCGTGCGCCAGGATCGATCGGCCAGAATCAATCGCCGGGCCGCGTGTTCAAGGGCAAGAAAATGTCCGGGCAGATGGGTAACGTGCGTCGGACCCAGCCGAGTCTCAAAGTCGTGCGCGTGGACGCTGAGCGCAACCTGATTCTCGTCAAAGGCGGCGTACCGGGTGCACCGGGCGGCCGCGTGATCCTTCGACCGGCGGTCAAGGCCCGCCCGGTTGCGGAGTAGGGTCATGAAGCTGAGTCTGCAGGGTAAGAAATCGTCGATTGAGGTCGCGGACGCCGCGTTCGGGGCTGCCTTCAATGAGCCGCTCGTGCATCAGGTCGTTACGGCCTACCTGGCGGGTGCGCGCGCCGGGACGAAGGCGCAGAAGCGACGTTCGGACGTTCGCGGCGGCGGCGCCAAGCCGTGGCGGCAGAAGGGGACAGGCCGCGCGCGAGCCGGTACGTCACGCAGCCCGATCTGGGTTGGCGGTGGCAGAGCCTTTGCTGCCAGGCCGAGAGACTTTTCGCAGAAGGTCAACCGCAAGATGTACCGTGGCGCGATGTGCGCAATGTTGTCCGAGCTCGTACGCCAGAAGCGGCTGCTCGTCATGGACGAGTTCGGCGTGAGCGCACCGAAAACCAAGGAACTCAGGGTGAAACTCCAGGAGCTTGGAACGGCAAACGCGCTCATCGTGGTCGAGGGCTTCGATGAGAAGCTGTGGCTCGCGGCCCGAAACCTGCCTCACGTCGAAGTGCTCGAAGCCCGTTCAATCAACCCGGCGAGTCTTGCGAAGTACGATCACGTTGTCATGACCGTCGCGGTCGTGAAGATGTTGGAGGAGCGTCTGGGATGAGTCACGCGGCGCATCAGGAGCGGCTCTTGACCGTCATTCTCGGTCCGCACGTGTCCGAGAAGACCACTGCTGCCGCCGACAAGCAGAACCAGGTCGTGTTCCGAGTTCGCCTCGATGCGACGAAGAAAGAGATTCGAGCTGCTGTCGAGCAGCTATTCAACGTCAAGGTAGTCGGCGTGACCGTAGTGCGCACGCTCGGCAAGATCAAGCGACACGGCCAGACACGCGGCCGCCAGTCGACATGGAAGAAGGCTTACGTCCGCCTCTCGCCGGGTGACGACATCGCCTTTATGGGCGCCGAGTAGGCGGATTAGCGGGAAAGTAACGTGCCAGTACGCAAAGCCAAGCCAACCTCGCCGGGACGTCGCTTCGTCGTCAGAGCTGTGCGGGAAGATCTGCACAAGGGTGATCCCCACGAGCCGTTGCTCGAGCCGAAGTCGCGCAGTGGTGGGCGCAACAACCACGGTCGCATCACCGTTCGCCATCGGGGCGGCGGCCATCGCCGCCACTACAGGATCGTCGACTTCAAGCGGAATAAAGATGGCGTGCCGGGTAAAATCGAGCGGATTGAATACGATCCGAATCGCAGCGCGCATCTCGCGCTCGTGCTCTATAAAGACGGCGAACGCCGATACATTCTCGCGCCGCGCCGTGCCAAGGCCGGCGACCCGATCCAGTCGGGATCCGATGCGCCGATTAAACCGGGTAACGCCTTACCTTTGAAGAATATTCCGGTTGGTACGCTCGTGCACTGCATCGAGATGAAGCCGGGCAAGGGTGGGCAGCTCATGCGTAGTGCTGGCAGCTCCGCGCAGATTGTCGCCCGAGAGGGGGCCTATGCGAGCTTACGGCTGCGATCCGGCGAGATGCGCAGAATTCTCATCAACTGCCGCGCGACAGTCGGCGAGGTTGGCAACTACGAGCACAACCTAAGCAAGCTCGGTAAGGCGGGCGCCAAGCGTTGGCGCGGTATTCGCCCGACGGTTCGAGGTGTTGCGATGAATCCGGTCGATCATCCGCATGGTGGCGGTGAAGGCAGAACGTCGGGCGGGCGCCATCCCGTCACGCCTTGGGGCGTGCCGACGAAGGGCCATAAAACCCGCAACAACAAGCGCACGAACAACATGATCGTCCGCCGCAGAAAACAAAAGTAAGCGGCTCAGGGCAGGAAGTACTCGAGGGTAAATCATGGCGCGTTCCATCAAAAAGGGTCCATTCATCGACACGCATCTGGCTAAGAAGGTCGAGCGTGCCCAGAAGGAAAATGATCGCAGGCCGATCAAAACCTGGTCGCGTCGATCCATGATCAATCCGGACATGGTCGGCTTGACCATTGCCGTGCATAACGGCCGTCAGCACGTTCCCGTGCTGATCTCCGAGAGCATGGTTGGGCATAAGCTCGGCGAGTTCGCTGTGACTCGTACGTTTCGCGGGCATTCCGGCGACCGCAGGACGAAGTAGGCGTAGAGGGCAGTTCAGATGGTGACCGCAGCAACACTTCGCTACGCTCGGATTTCTCCGCAGAAATGTCGGCTCGTGGCTGACCAGATTCGGGGTAAGCCCGTCGGTCAGGCCCTAGAAATTCTCCAGTTCAGCCCGAAGAAGGCTGCACATATCGTTCGTAAGATTCTGGAGTCGGCGATTGCAAATGCCGAGCACAATGATGGCGCCGACATCGACGAGTTGCGCGTTGCGACCGTCGTTGTCAGCGAAGCGCCAACATATGCACGTTTTCAGGCGCGCGCCAAGGGTCGGGGCAACCGGATCATAAAGCGCAACAGCCATATCACAATCAAGGTCGCCGACGAGTAGTCAGCCGAGTAGATTTACTATGGGTCAAAAAGTTCATCCAATTGGAATCCGGCTCGGGATCACGAAAGAGTGGTCCTCGAAATGGTATGCGGATTCCAAAACTTATCCGGAATACGTCTATCAGGACCATCGCGTCCGCGAGCTTCTGCGCGCGAAGCTCAAGGAAGCGTCGGTGAGCAGAATCCAGATCGATCGTCCCGCGAAACGCGCCAATATCACGATCCACACGGCGCGGCCCGGTATTGTGATCGGCAAGAAAGGCGAGGATATCGAGAGGCTTCGCGTAGAGGTCGCCAAGTTCCTTGGCATGGCACTGCCCGATGTTCGCTTGAATATCGCCGAGATCCGTAAGCCGGAGCTCGATGCGCAGCTCGTGGCCGAAGGTATCGCTCAGCAGCTCGAGCGCCGCGTGCAGTTCCGCCGTGCAATGCGTCGGGCGGTGACGAACACGATGCGCGTGGGCGCCGAGGGTATCAAGGTCAAGGTCAGCGGCCGCCTCAACGGCGCAGAGATTGCGCGATCGGAATGGTATCGCGAAGGCCGGGTGCCGCTGCACACGTTTCGAGCGGATATCGATTACGGCTTGGCTGAGGCCAAGACGACGTACGGCATCATTGGCGTGAAGGTCTGGGTCTTCCGTGGCGAGGTCTTCGACTCCAACGAGAAGCAGACCGAGTCGACAGAAGCGGCGGCGCGCCAGTAGGGGTCAACTGCGATGTTACAGCCAAAACGCACCAAATTTCGCAAGCAACACAAGGGCCGCAACAGGGGGCTCGCGCAGCGCGGCAATCAGGTCAGCTTCGGTGAATACGGGCTCAAGGCCGCCGACCGCGGCAGATTGACGGCGAGGCAGATTGAGGCTGCACGTCGCGCGATGACTCGGCACGTCAAGCGCGGCGGCAAGATCTGGATCCGGGTATTCCCCGACAAGCCGATCACGAAGAAGCCGCTAGAGGTTCGTCAAGGCAAAGGCAAGGGTAATGTCGAGTACTGGGTAGCGCTCGTGCAGCCTGGTTCCGTGCTCTATGAGATGTCCGGGGTCGACGAGCGCACGGCACGCGAGGCGTTCAAGCGCGCGGCCGCGAAGCTCCCGGTTCGGACGACTTTCGTGTTCCGGCAGGCAGCGTGATGAAAACGACGGAGCTACGCGAGATGGACACGAGCGCGCTCGAGGAGGAGCTTCTGAAGCTTCGGCGTGAGCAGTTCAATCTGCGCATGCAGGCTGCGACGGGACAAGGCGCCCGCGCGGATCAGCCGGGCAAGGTCCGTAAGGACATCGCCCGGATCAAGACCGTTCTGAGGGAACGGCAGGTAACCGAACAGGCAGGACAAGGTAAATGAGCAGCGAGACGGCATCAGACGCCGCGACGAGCACGACAGAGGCTTCGGCGATCACCGCGCGAACGGTCATCGGCCGCGTCGTCAGCAACAAGATGGACAAGGGTGTCTCTGTCGCGATCGAGCGTCTCGTGCGCCACCCGGTATACCGCAAGTACATTCGCCGTACGACGAAGGTCTTGGCTCACGATGAGGACAATGCGTGTAAAGAGGGTGATACGGTCGCGATCGTCGAGTGCCGGCCCATCTCCAAGCGAAAGTCCTGGCGTGTTGTCGAAATTGTCGAATCTGCAGGCGCGTCCTAACTTAGCGTGAGGATAGAGCGGTGATTCAGACACAAACGATCTTAAGTGCGGCGGACAACAGCGGCGCACGGCGTTTAATGTGCATCAAGGTTCTTGGCGGCTCCAAGCGCCGCTACGCGCGCATCGGCGACGTCATCAGAGTGACGGTCAAGGATGCAATACCGCGTGGCCGCGTCAAGAAGGGCGAGATTTACCACGCGGTCGTCGTCAGGACACGCCACGGTGTGCGCCGATCTGACGGCTCGGCAATTCGCTTTGACGGCAATGCGGCTGTGCTCCTGAACCCGCGCTTCGAGCCGATCGGCACGCGTATCTTCGGGCCCGTGACGAGGGAACTGCGAACGAGTCGGTTCATGAAGATCATTTCGCTGGCGCCGGAAGTGCTATAGGGCATCGTAATGAAGAAGATCAAGCAGGGCGATGAAGTTATTGTGACCGCCGGCAAGGACAAGGGTCGCCGGGGTACTGTGCTGCGCATCTATGCGGACGAGCGCATTCTTGTGGAAAGCGTCAACATCGCCAAGAAACATCAGAAGCCGAATCCGAACGCCGGCGTGCCCGGGGGCATCATCGAGAAGGAGATGCCACTGGATATCTCCAACGTCATGGTGTTCAACCCGGCGACGAGCAAAGGCGACCGTATCGGTATCCGTCAACTCGAGGATGGCCGAAAGGTTCGCTATTTCAAGTCGAATGGCGAGGTCTTGGATACTTAAGATGAGCAGGTTACAGGAGTTTTATACGCAGAAGGCCGTCCCGCAGCTGATGGAGCGTCTGCAGATCAAGAACGTAATGGCCGTGCCGCGGATCAGCAAAATCACGCTGAATATGGGTGTCGGCGAGGCGCTCGCAGACCGCAAAGTTCTCGAGCATGCCGTGGACGATATGCGCAGGCTCTCTGGACAGCAGCCGGTCATTTGTGACGCGCGCGTCTCCGTTGCGACGTTCAAGCTGCGCGCCGGTGTTCCGATCGGCTGCAAGGTTACGTTGCGCCGTGAACGTATGTACGAGTTTCTCGATCGCTTGATCAACGTTGCGATCCCGAGGATCCGCGATTTTCGCGGCTTGAGCGCCCGGTCCTTCGACGGCCGCGGCAACTACAGCATGGGTGTCAAAGAGCAGATTATTTTTCCGGAAATCGACTACGACAAAGTGGATTCGATTCGGGGTCTCGACATCGCGATTACGACCACGGCACACAATGACGAGGAGGGGCGTGCGCTCTTGGAAGCTTTCAGCTTCCCGCTACGCGCCTGACGGGGATTTAGAGATGGCAAAGAAATCGATGCTGGCTCGGGAAGTAAAACGCGCGGCGGCCGTTAAGAAATACGCGGCCAAGCGGGCGGAGTACAAGCGGATCATCCGCGACCCGAAATCTTCGGACGAAGATCGTTATAACGCGCAACTCAAGCTGCAGGCACTGCCGCGTAATGCGAGTCCCGGCCGGATGCGCAACCGTTGCGCGATCTCCGGCCGTCCACATGGTTTCTATCGAAAATTCGGCCTCGGCCGGAACAAGCTGCGCGAGGCGACGATGCGCGGCGAAATTCCGGGTGTATCTAAGGCGAGCTGGTGATCGGGGTAGTTCGATATGAGCATGACTGATCCGATTTCCGACATGTTGACCCGTATCCGCAACGGTCAAAAGGCGAAGAAAGTGGTCGTCTCGATGCCCGCGTCGCGCGTTAAGCTGGCGGTCGCCGAGGTTCTGGTGGCGGAAGGCTACATGACCGACGTCAGCGTCGAGGGTGAGGGCGCAGGCCGAACGATGACGGTCACATTGAAGTATCACGAAGGTCAGCCCGTGATCGAGCGCATTGAGCGCGCGAGTCGCCCGGGGCTGCGCTATTACGCGGGCGCGAGCGAGATACCGAAGGTCCAGGGCGGGCTTGGCGTTGCAATCGTCTCGACGTCGAAGGGTGTTATGACGGATCGTCAGGCGCGTGCCGAAGGGCATGGCGGCGAAGTGCTTTGTCTGGTGTCTTAAAGCGAGATCGAGTGACAAGAGATGTCTAGAGTTGCCAAAGTTCCAGTTGCCCTCGTGAAAGGGGTCGAAGTCGACCTCAAGGGCTACGCGTTGACCGTGAAAGGCCCGAAGGGAACGCTGAGTCTCGATTGTAACCGTGAGGTCGAGGTCGTTAACGAGGGCTCGGAGATCTCGGTTAAGCCGCGCTCCGGGAGCCGGTTTTCGAACGCCATCGCCGGAACGACCCGCGCGCTGATCAACAATATGGTCACGGGCGTCAGCACCGGATTCGAGCGTAAGCTCGCGCTCGTCGGCGTGGGCTATCGCGCGAACGCGCAAGGCAACAAGGTCAATCTGACGCTCGGGTTTTCGCATCCGGTCGTCTATGACGTCCCGGAGGGCGTCACCGTCGAGACGCCGAGCCAGACGGAGATTTTCGTCAGGGGCGCCGACAAGCAGCGCGTCGGCCAGGTCGCCGCGGAGCTCAGAGCATTCCGCCCGCCGGAGCCGTATAAAGGTAAGGGTGTTCGCTACTCGGACGAGCGCATCGTCCTCAAGGAAGCGAAGAAGAAGTAACAGGTCGAGCTATGGATAAGAAACAGAAACGTCAACGCAGAGCGAAGCGCACCCGGGCGAAGATTCGTGAGCTGCGTGTCAATCGGCTTTGCGTGCATCGGACGCCACGGCATATCTATGCGCAGATCATGTCCGCTGAGGACGGCAGCGTGGTCGCGGCCGCCTCGACACTGACGAAAGAGCTGCGCGAGTCGCTCAAGGCGACGAGCAACCGTGACGCGGCGGCGGCCGTTGGAAAGCTCATTGCGGAAAAGGCGAAAGCGGCCGGCATCGAAAAGGTCGCCTTCGACCGCTCCGGATTCGTATTTCACGGGCGGGTGAAAGCGCTCGCGGATGCCGCACGCGAAGGCGGCTTGGACTTCTAGTTCGGGACACAGTAAATGGCAAAGACAGAAGAACTCCAGGAAAAGCTCGTCGCGGTCAATCGCGTGGCTAAGGTTGTCAAAGGTGGCCGGCAGTTCGGCTTCACGGCACTGACGGTCGTGGGTGACGGCGACGGCCGGGTCGGTTACGGTTACGGTAAGGCCCGCGAGTTGCCATTGGCCATTCAAAAAGCCATGCAGGCGGCGCGTAAGAATCTTCGTTCCTTAAACCTCAAGAACGAGACGTTGCAGTACCAGATCAACGGGCGTCACGGTGCAACGCGCGTGTTCATGCAACCCGCGTCGGAGGGAACAGGCATTATCGCCGGCGGCGCGATGCGTGCCGTGTTCGAGTGCGCCGGTGTGCGCAATGTGCTCGCGAAGAGCTACGGCTCGCGCAACCCGATCAACGTAGTTCGCGCTACCGTCGAGGCACTCGTCGACATGCGCTCGCCGGAGCAGATCGCGACGAAGCGCGGCAAAACCGTCGAAGAGATACTCGGGTAAGACGGGCCATGGCGACAAAGGACAAGCAACTCACGGTCACGCTTGTGAAAAGCAAGCACGGCCGCAAACCCGGCCATGCGGAATGTGTCGCGGGCCTGGGCCTGCGCCGCATACGGCACACCGTAACGGTGGCCGACACGCCTCAGAACCGCGGCATGATCGATAAAGTTTCTTATCTTCTGCACGTTGAGGAACAGTAGATGCGCTTGAACACGCTTAAGCCCGGTAAGGGCGCGAAAAAGCCAGCCAAGCGCGTCGGCCGCGGTATTGCGGCGGGCCAAGGTAAGACGGCCGGCCGCGGTGTGAAGGGTCAGGCCTCGCGTTCGGGCGGCTACCACAAGGTCGGCTTCGAAGGTGGCCAGATGCCGCTGCAACGGCGCCTGCCGAAGGTCGGATTTCATTCGATGAGCGCGAAGCTCAGTGCCGAGGTGCGGCTACACGAGCTCGGTAAGGTCGACGGCGATACGGTAGATCTTGCGGCATTGAAGGCCGCGCGCCTCGTGCCCAAGCTGGCCAAGCAGGCGAAAGTCATCGCTTCGGGCAAGCTCGAGCGTGCCGTCAAAGTCGTCGGCCTCAAGGTGACGGCCGGCGCACGCAAGGCGATCGAGGCCGCAGGCGGCTCGGTGGAA
Source organism: Gammaproteobacteria bacterium (assembly GCA_029864465.1). GTDB lineage: Bacteria > Pseudomonadota > Gammaproteobacteria > Steroidobacterales > Rariloculaceae > JAHEEM01. The sequence continues at coordinate 9,700 of JAOTTJ010000094.1, forward strand.
TAACCTCGCGGTTAATTAGACCCTCGGTAAATAGACCCTCGGTAAATAGACAAGTAGATGGCTAAAACAGGCACGGCAAATCCGGCAGCACTACTCGGCGAAGCAACCCGCTTCGCTGAGCTGCGTCAGCGCCTGTTCTTTT
>JAOTTJ010000095.1 GCA_029864465.1 Gammaproteobacteria bacterium
CGGCTGGGCGTTGCGGCCGGGCGACGCCAGCGCGCGTCGGCCTGAGATCTACTTCAGCGCCCGGAGCTCCTGCTGGCGCTTGACGATGAAGTGGGACAGCTGCTGCTCCTGCGCCATGAAGTTCCCGCTGCGCCTCGCGTTGAACTCGATTCCGCAGCGCGCTGAGCGCTTGGATACCGATACGTTCCTGACAGTGCCATGGAAACTGAACCGAAAATCTATGCCGGGCAACTCGAACTCTAGCCGCAGCGCCGACTGCGGCGTGGGTGCGTGCTCGGTGTCGAAGAAAAGCAGGCAGCCGCTCACGGACAGGTCGCCGAGCCTGGCCGCACTCGGCGCTCCCTCGGGCAGCGGCTGGACCTCTACCTCGGGGGCCGATTCCTCCATGAACTCCAGGCGGTAGTGCCGCCGGCGGTTGAACGCCGAGAAGACGCGCGCGGGCAGCTGACTGTGCGGCGTTTGCCATTCGATGATCTCGAGACCGAATACACAACCATCGTCTGTCTCGCGCACGTTGCGCACGACCGCCAAGATGCCCGAGATGGGGTCGATGCCCGAAACTTCGAACGTCATACAGACGTCGGCGCCGACGGCAAGCGCAGCCAGGTCTTCGGTCGACGCGCGGCGCATGAGCACCGCGGCGCCGGCCGCCGATAGGTCGACGAGCGTGCCCTCGATCGGCGCGCGCTCGGGCACGGCCATCGAAACACGAATGTCGTCGATCCCGTCGGTCGTGCGATACGGGTTGCGCCGTTCCTTCCGACCGCCGGTCGCGCCGAACGCCTCGGATCGCTTCGAAAAGCTAGGCATTCCACTCCCCTCTGAGCCCCGCCACGCGCCGCAGGTAGCACCAGCGCAACCGTCCTCAGACGCATCCTTCTCAAAGCCTCTATGAAGTTCGAGGCCACCTGCGATGCTGCCGAGAGTCCCGGCCGTAGGCCTACCCGTCTTTTAATGTACTTCTTCCGGGGCCGCCGAAGTGTCAGATTTCATGCATTTCTCGCGTCTTGCCGATCGATTCATGACCATCGTCGACAGCAGGTGACGAGGTCCGATCGCTGCCCGTCAGCCTCGCGAGTATTTCAGCGGGATCACATTCGACGGTGCGGTCTCCTGCGGAAGCTCCTCACCGGTGACCCACCGAACAAGCGGCATAAATTCTTGCCGTTGAGCGGCGCAGTGGACTGCGTCCATCTCGAAGATGCCCTGCCCTGTCTCTGCGGCCTCGATGTATACCTCGGAATCCAGGATTCGAGTCAGAAAAGATAGCTTCAGCGATGCGACGAAGCGTTCGAGCGGCTCGTAGACCGCAGTCGAGGATCGAACACGATTCGCGACGACGGCAACGCGGGTGTTGCGGTGGCGGACCCCGCCCACGAGTAGTAGATCCTTGATGAAATTTGCCGTTGCCTGAATGTCGATCGCCGAGGGCGCAACCGGAATCACTATGCAGTCGGTCCTCTCGAGCATTTCCTGCAACAGCAGTTTCGAGGGCCCTGCGGGCGCGTCCAGAATCAACTGTTGCGTATCAGCCGGTACATATCGAGCGTGGCTGCGCAGCCCGGTACTGCGGCCTGAGCCACCGTTCGCGCCGTGAATAGGCGGCGACTCCGGTGAACGTTGACGCAGCCAATGAAGGCTGGATCCCTGCGGATCGTAATCCATGATCGTCGTTTTGACACCGCTCACGGCGAAATAGCTACCTAGATTCGTCGTGATCGTCGTCTTGCCGACGCCTCCCTTGGAGTTGATCACCAGTGTCGTGTTCATGCCAGGCAGGGCTGTCGTGATGCCCTCGGATCTCCGGTCTAATCTTGAAGCCAGTTTATCGCTGTGAACGCCACGAGCGAGCACGAAGGCCGCATTGTGCGACGAGCGTCACACTTAGCTCGCCGAACCGCGACCACACGAAAGAGAACCAGGTGATCTTCGGCCCCTGCCCGAGCGGCCGCAGCGTTCTCACGGATCTATCGACGCAGCTTGAACAGGTATTCTTGCATGCCGTTTCCCAGCAACCGAACGCCATCGATGTCGTAGGCTGGCGTACAACGGCGCAAGTCATCAGGCGAGTAACGCGGCGCGATCCTGTCGAGTTCGACACCCGTATGAACTCGAAGGTGCGCAGCATCGGCTGGCTCCAGCAGACCCGGACGTTGCGGCATGAGACGCTCTGCGTAGACGATAAGCGCGTGCACCGATGCACGCGGGCGGCACAACATTGCGAGGTTACTCATGAACGAAGCCAGCGCTTGAACATCGAGGAAATTCAGAAAATCCCAGGCGAACACGATGTCGACGGGCTCCGGCTGGCATAGCTCCCGTAGCACATCGGTGATTGGCGCGATGCCACCCGAATCGTTCGCTTGGCCAGCGTCTGCAAAAGCCGTCGCCAGATTCGCGACGATGAGGCGGCATCCCGAGCCATGCAGTAACGCCAGCAGATCCTGCCGCGCCGCACCCAGCTCCAATATGACTGGACGCGGAGTCTCGCCGATCTGCTCGAGAACTGTTTTGAAAAATGGAGCTCTGACCCGCGACGGCGGATCGGACATCATTCGGGCGGTCGCCGCGCCCCGCGGCTCCCCCGAGCGAGCTACACGCATTGACTTACCGATCTAACGCTAAGATTTCGCCGCGGCCTTTTCGGCGACCGTCTTCGTTTCGGCACGTCCCGTCGACTCTGAGCGAATCGGACTCGCGCCGCTTACATCACGCGCTCCGTCTTTGACTGCGAACTGAATCTGCACTTTTTCCAGCGCGGATTTGACACTATTGGGATCCATATCGATCGAGCCTCTGAACTGCGCGCCCTCTTCCAGGCTCACTCGAGAAGAAACGATATTGCCGACGACCCGCGCCTTCGAGCGGATCGTCACGCACTCCGAGCCGTGCACGTCCCCGTTGATCTCACCGTCGATGATGACCGACTTTGCGTAAGCGTCGGCATTGATGCGGCCTTCGGCTCCGATCGTCAGGCTGTGATTCAGCAGCTGGATTGTGCCGTCGATATCGCCTTCGATACGCAGGTCCTCGTCACCCTGAAGATCCCCGACGATCTTTATCGAACGACCGATCACAGCGTAACCCTCCGGTGCCGCACTCGCGGTGCGGTAGCTGCGACTCGGTTTCGGCGACTGTGCGGTATCTGCCTCGGTGGGATCTTTCTTGCTCAGCTCAAACATGGCGATCTTCCTTTTTTTAGTTAATAGAGGGCTGACCGCCTACATCTAGCCGAATACTTCAATTTGACACAATATGTCTCTGAATTGCGACAGAATTTTGTCGTTGCCGTTCGCGGCAGACCCGCGTTCAGTCCAGATCGAATTCCTCTGGGTCGATCGGTAGCGCGATCTCCTTGCCGAGCGCAGCCGATCGATCCATGGCCATCGTCAACAGCAGGTTGCGGTGCCCATCGGCGGCAGAGGCATGCGGGGTATCAATGCCCATCATGATTCGCGTGAACCACGAGATCGTCTCCTCGCGCATCGGCCCCCAGAACTGACCGTTCCAGATATCACCGGGCGGATAGCTCGTCAGGAAATCGACGTGCCGTTCCATGGGCGGCTCGAAACTGCGCGTCGTGTACCCGGCGGGAAGCTTCTCCTCGGTCGCGAGCACGAGGTCACGGTGCGTATCCTCGACGTCGATGACGCCCTTCGTGCCGACGATGCCGATCTCGATGCCGTAGACGGCGCCGGGCCAGACGACGGGCAGACCCCAGCTGATGTTCATCGAGAAGATCGTGCCGTCGCTCATCGTGAATAAGCCGAACGTCGAATCCTTCGTACCAAGATCGGCAAGCGCCTTCGCGGTCGAGCGCGCATAGACGGATACTGGCGTCTTACCCTCCATGAGCCACATCGACATATCGAAACTGTGCGTGCCCGAGACGACCATCGGCGTAAGGTTCTTGCGCTGCGTTGTTTTCGCAATCGTCGCGATTGGCACCATGCGATTCATGAAGGCCCGTGTGATGACCGAATGCACGTCGCCTATCTGGCCGTTCGTCAGTCGCTCTTTGATCGTCAGGAACCGGCGCCGAAAACGCTGTGTGTAAGCGATGCGCGCATCGACATCGTTCGCCGTTATCGCCTCGAGAATTTGCGCTGACTCGCACGGGTCTGTCGCGAGCGGTTTCTCGATGAACAGTTTTTTGTGTCCGGCTTCGATGGCAAGCAGTGCCGGCTCTGTATGGTTGTTCTCGTCCGTCAACACCATGACGGCATTGACCTCAGGACGCGCAACGATCTCGGCCGCACTGGTCGTGAAGAAATCCGCGTTGACGTCGTCTGCGAGAACCTTGCCGCGCTCAGCGCTGATATCGCACAGCCCGAGCCAATCGACGCCCGGATACTGCCGGGCTAGTTCCGCGCGAATGCGGCCGATCGTACCGCAGCCGATGATGGCCAGGCCGATCCGATCCAAGTTCTCCATAGTGTCACTGACTCCCTAGGTAGCAATACGGCCCGCACGGCGGGCGCCGGCGATGCCATCGTAAAACGTATAGAGCACGATCACTAACAGTACCGTGCCGAGCTTACGATCCCAGAGCACGCTCAAGATGCCCGCATCCTCGAACACGAGCAATGCGCGGCGCAAGTTCTCGTCGATGAGCGGCCCGAGAATAACCCCGAGCACGAGCGGCGCGAGCGGAAAACCGAGCCGATGCAGCACATACCCGGCGAACCCCGAGATCAGCATGACGTAGACGTCGAAATAGTTCAGGTTCACGGCGAAAGCGCCGAGCACACAAATGGGCAGGATCAGCGGCATTAGCAGCGTCTTCGGCAGGCTGAAGAGCTTCACGCATGGCTTGATCAGCGCGATCGCCATTCCGTACATGAAGAAGTTGGCGACGATGAGCCCGATATAGATATAGAAAATCAGGCCGGGATTCTCGACCTGAATCAACGGGCCGACGACGACGTTCTTGAGCTCGAGTGCGGCGAGTATTGCCGCGGCCGCAGCGTTGCCCGGAATTCCGAGCGCAAGCGTCGGTAGCATCGAGCCACCAATGTTCGCGTTGTTCGCCACCTCCGAGCAGACGATTGCCTCGTAGCTGCCCTTTCCCCAGCGCGCCCGCTCCTCGGGCGACGCACGGCGCCGACCCACGTCGTAGGAGAAGAATGAGGCGACATTCGCACCTGCCCCCGGGATCGCGCCGATAACCGTACCAATGACGCCGGAGCGCAGGCTCGCGCGCGCGTAACCCGCGAGCGCCCGCAGCGAAGGCAGAACACGGCCAACGTCCGACGGAATGGAGGCAGGATCTTTTTGCGGAAGCACCCGCAATATCTCTGCGAGACCGAACAGGCCGATCAACACGGGGATAAAACTAATGCCGTTGGCAAGATTGAAGGAATCGAACGTGAACCGCGGCACGCCGTAGATCGGGTCGAGACCGACATAGGCGACTAGCAGACCGATAAATCCCGAGATCCATCCCTTGAGTGGGTCCCCGCGACTCGCCATCGAGCCGCAGATCGTAATGCCCCATAGCGCGAGCAAAAACATCTCCCACGACCGGAATTGCAGCGCGAAAAACAGCACGGCTGGAATGAATGCGACCAGCAGCAGTATGCCGACCCAGTTACCGAGAAACGACGCCGATATCGCCGTACCGAGCGCGAGCCCAGCCTCGCCGCGCTGCGCCAGCGCATGACCTTCGATCATAGTCGGCACAGCATCAGGCGTACCTGGAATATTGATGAGCACCGCCGAGATCGCGCCACCGAATACGCTACCCGTGTAAACGCCGAGCATGAACATGATGGCCGCCTGCTGCGACAGGCCGACCGTGAGTCCGAGCAGCAGCGTCATGGCCATCGTCGTCGACAGCCCCGGCAATGCACCCCAGAGAATACCGAGCGTGACCCCCGCGAGGCAGGCAACCCAGAGCCACGGTGAAGACAGAATGATCCAGAGCTGCTCCTGAATCTGTGCCCAGACAGCCATTCAGAACACCTCGGGCATGAGCATGTCGAAGCCGAAACGAAACGCGAGCGCGAGCAGTTCAACGCCAATTAGCGAAACCAAAAAACAGCGCAGCACGGACGCGCGCCAAAAGAGTTTCAACACAAGCGTGATTACGAAGATCGAGATGACCTCGTAGGCGCTGAGCGCGTATCCGACAACCGGCACGGTCAGCTCGAAAGGCAGTTGCGCGACCAGCACAACGTAGATGAGCACGAGACTCGCGAGCAGCCAGGCCCGCCGTTCTTCAGTCGAGCCGAAGTAGGCTCGAATTGCCTCACCGAGCCCGGTGCCGATGCGCCGGAGCGCGCCGGCGCGTACCGCCCGAAACGCAAGCGCCAAAGACATGCCGAAAAGCGCCAGGGCGGTAACGAACGGCAAAAGGCCCGGCGCGGTAAATCGTGTATCGGGAACTTCAAACTGCGCGGACGCAGCCATGACGGTTAAGGAAATTATCGCTAGCAGAATTGCGCTGGCGAGATCTTTGCGCGGCGTCGGCTCACCAGCCGTTTCCTCCTCAGCGTGAAGGGTGACGGGCCGGGACTCGGCGACGGGCCCCGCGGGCTCAGGCGAGTTGCGGCTGTCTGCTGCCATGCGGACGGCGGTTCCGGAGAGGGTGTGCGCTCAGGGCTCGGACAGCGGCAGCGGCGTGTAGCCTGCCGGCGGCCACCACGCATCGAACTCGGCCGGCGTGGGCAGATCGAGCGCGTCAGCCGTCTTTGAGTTGGGAATCTCGAGCTGCTCGAATACCGTGGCGGCGATCGTCTCGAGCTCCGCTGCGCGTCGGTCCGCCGCCTCGCCGAGCAGAACGTCGACTGCGAAATTGCGTACCGCAACCGTTTCTCTGAAGGCGTCCGAGTTCGCCGCCGCGACGAACGCATCCTGGATCTGTTGAACGATCTCGATGGGTGTGTCGCGGCGAATTCCCAGGTTATAGGCCGCGTTTGGCGGCAACCGTGACTCGATGTCGGGCACGAACCTGTGCAGCGACGGCATCACGCTGCCACTCGAGGTCACGATATCCTCGGGTGAGGTTTGCTGCAGAGAAACGAGCTGACCCGACTCTACGAGCTGGATGTGCTCGTGCACGCCGCCGCCGGCCATGTCGACCTCACCGTTGAGACCTGCAAGCGCTGCAAGCTGCCCGCTACCGTACGGGACGTACCGCAACTCGATGCCGACGGCAGCAGCAACCACTGCGCCGAGCTCGTGCCACTGCCCCCCGGAGCCCGATGTGGAAATCGTAATCTCGCCCGGGGCGGCTTTTGCAGCGGCGACGAGATCCGTGAAGGATTTATAAGGCGAGTCCGGGCGAACGGCCCAGCTGCCGTAGGCCGTCGCGGCCCGCATGTAGTACCAATCGCGCCAGGAGACAGAATCGCTGCCGCCGACGATGCGCGAGTACTTGTTGAAGCTCGAAGCGGCGAGCCAGGTGTAGCCGTCCGCGGGCCGGCTGCGAACAAAGCGCGTCGCAAGCCCGCCCGAAGCACCGGGCCGATTCACGACGTTGATGCGCCAACCCGTGGTCGCGGCAATCTCGGTCGTCAGCGCCCGCAGGACCGTATCGGTACCGCCCCCCGGTGCATACATGACGACGACGGTGATTGGCCGCTCGGGCCAGGCGCCCGACGCCGGGGCAGCAACGGCGCCAGCCAAGGCCAGGAGCACCCCGAAAATGAGAAACGGTCTCAACTGCTTGCCAATCTCGCGTCGTGTGGATCGGTTATCGAGCTGCTCGACGAGCCGCGAAGGCTCTGAGGCTGCAGGCATTCTTGCAAGACAAACCGGAGCGCGCAACCGCGCGGGATTCGGCCTGAAAAGCCCTCCCCGGGGCTTCGCAAATCTTTCCAAGTCGGGCGAGCCTGACGTAGAATAGCACCGTCTAGACGCGCGAAAGTAGGCGGATTCATTTCTAACTAGCCGCCGAGCCGCGCTCACTCAAGGACAACAAATGGGGGTGCGAGCCAGCTACGCTCGGCCCAGGCGTGGATTGTTTGACGATTTTTTTGCCTTAGGAGGTTGATGATGGCGAGCTTTGGCATGGTGGGATTGGATTGGCAGCAGCGCATCAACTGGGAGCGGCTGCGTACATACCGCCTCGAGCGGGCGCGGGAGAAAATGAAGGCGCACGGGCTCAGTGCCCTGATCCTGATGTACGACGAGAACATCCGCTACGTCACGAGCACCCTGACCCCTGGCTGGTGCCGCCTCAAGCCCGGCCTGCGCTACGCGATGCTCTGCGGCGATGATCCCCCGGTCATTTTCGAGCAGGGCGATATCGGCCAGCAGATCGCGCGCCACTCGCCCTGGATCCCGAAGGACAACATTCGCTACTCCTACGCCTGGATCAAGGGCGCAGCTGGGCCGGCATCGCAGCAGCAGGTCAAAAAATTTGTGAATGCCGTCAAGCAGGAGATGAAGAAGAGCAATGTTGCCGGTGAGAAGGTCGGTGTCGACTTCGTCGACATCAACCTGATTGAAGCATTCAAGGATGCCGGAATCGACTGGACGGACGGTATGACCCCGATGATGGAGGCCCGCGCCGTCAAGAACGAGGACGAGCAGGAGTGCTTCCGCATGGTCGGCGCGATCGGCGATGCCGCCCACTGGGAAACGATGAAATTCCTGCGTCCGGGCCTGACGGAAAATCAGGTTACGGCGCATATCATGGAATTCCTCTACAACATCCCGGGCATGGAAGACGTCGAGGACGTCATCGTCTCTTCGGGCCCGAACACGTGGCCGAACTGGCGCAACTTCTCCGACCGCATCATCAAGCCCGGCGATATCGTCTTCATGGACCTCGCGGCACTGACGTGGAATGGCTACAAGTCGTGCTACTACCGCACGTACTGTGTCGGTAAAGAGCCGAGCGAGCACCAGAAGGAAATCTACGCGACGGCGCTCGAGTGGCTTTACGACGCGATCAAGGAAGTCCGGCCAGGTGCCACGACGAAGGACATCGCCGAGCAATGGCCGTCGGCCAAGGAAGTCTGGGGTTACGAAGAGGAAGATCAGGCCGCCGCAAACCTCTGGGGCCACGGGCTTGGCTTAGCTCAGTACGATCCGCCCGTCATCTCGCGTATCTGGTCACTCGATCACCCGATCGAGATCCTGGAAGGCATGACGTTTGCGCTGGAGACCCAGCACGGCATCCCGCACGAGTGGGGCGTACGTATCGAGGAGATGCTCATCGTGCATTCGGATCGGACCGAAATCGTCTCGAACTTCCCGGTCGAGCAGATCACGGTTGTCGATCCGATTCCGGGCTACGCAGCGGAAGACTCTCGACACCGCGCTCTGATGCACTCGAAGTAACAAGCAGTAACAGCGAATGAACGAATTCGTCATTCCGCTGAGTGCAGCGGAGGCGGCCGATGCTGAGCGTTTCGGGCCGAAGGCCGCCAATCAGGCGGCCCTCGGCCACGCCGGCATTCCGATCCCAGGCGGCTACGGCATTGATGCCGAAGCCTATCGCGCGCAGATGCGCGCGTTGGGATTGGAAGATGCTGCCCGCGGCGTATTTTCCGCCGACGATTTTGCAGCACGCCGGCACGCGCTCGATGTTCGACTCGGCCTACTCGATCAACCGATTGACGAGAGCATCGCTGCACCGCTGCTCGAGGCCTGGCGCGAGCTCATGAGCGCACCCGGTACTTTGGGCGTCGTGCGTTCCTCCGCGCTCGTCGAGGATCGCTACGGCTCGAGCTTCGCGGGTCAATTCGAGAGCTTCTTAGGGCTACAGGACGAGAATGAATTTCTCGTTGCCGTTCGCTCATGCTGGTGCGCCCTTTGGTCCGCGCGCGCGCTGCGCTACATGGCGACACACGATCTCGACCCGGCTGATACGGCCATGGCGCTCGCACT
>JAOTTJ010000096.1 GCA_029864465.1 Gammaproteobacteria bacterium
GCCGAGAATCCGACCGTCGAGCGAGAGCTTGTAGATCCGCCCCGGATGCGCGTCGGCCGCCCAGAGATATTGCGTCTCACCATTCGTCATGCATAGTGCCCACGGCTGAGTCGCATCCGGCAAGTTCGGATTGACGTTACCGAGAACCGGCTGCATCGTCTTATCGAATGGCGCGTTGAGCTCGATAATGCGCAACAACGTGCCTTGCGTGTCGAATACCTGGATGCGGCGATTCGACCGATCGGCAACGTAGATGTTGTTGTCCCGATCCGCTGCGATGCTGTGCAGCAGATCGAACTCGCCCGGCGCATCGCCGAACGAGCCCCAGCTCATGATCCAGTTGCCGTGCTTGTCGTACTTGGCGACGCGCGAGTTGATATAACCGTCGCTGATATAGATGTTGTCGTCCTGATCCCAGGTCACATCCGACGGCCCAGCGAAAAAGCTGTCGACGGCGACCGCATCGGCTTGTTCGACGTGATGGAATTCATCGAAACCCTCGGGCCGCCGGCCGAGGTTCATCGTGACGTAGCCCGCCGGATCGAACTTGATCGCCGTATTCGCGCCCTTGTCGACGAGCCAGAGGTTGTCGTAGCGGTCGTAACGTATCGAGTGCGAATAGCCTAGGCCGTAGACGTTCTGGCCGATCTCGCGCAGGAAGTTGCCGTTCGCGTCGAACTCGAGCAACTGCGAGGTCGCATTGCCGAAGAGCGGCCCACCGTTGCCTGCCGAGCCCGGATGATTGAGCACCATGATGTGGCCGTGCGAATTCACCGCGACAGCCAGGACTTCGCCGAGGTTCATCTCGGGCGAGTACTTCAGGAAGTTCGGGACAGATTCGTAGGGAATCAGTGGAATCTCATAGTCCGCAAACTCTGCCGAGGTTATCGTGCCCCAGAGCAGTAAGCCCGCCGCAAGCACTTTGCCCCTGATCGATAAATCGAATGGTCCAGTCGGAATTTTCATTGTCGCCCCCTCCAGGCTCGCGAAGATCTCTCGTCCTGACGGGATTTTACCGATATCCAGGGCGCATTGGCGCCCCCCCAACAACAGGCGCCGGGAGCGGGCGGGGCTTTTGAGACTAGAGTGAGGTGATCGCGGTTGCGATCGCGAGCGCCGCAAGCAATCCTGCGCCGATCATGGTCACCGCCAGCAGATGGATAGGCTCCTGGACGCGGGCGCTCGCTGCGAAGATCAGTTTACTCATGGCCGCTCCTTGGCTGTCGCTGGTGGGCGGAACCGGCCGCAGATCAGAATTCTCGAGGGGGGTTGAGGAGGCGATACTGCGGCCGACTCAGCCCGTACCAATACATAGCAAGTCGCGTGCCAACTCAGAGACGGCTTGATTGCTAACCGCACGAGGAATTTCTGCCCCGAAATCGCGCAAACCAGTTCCCCGCGTGCCCCATTGATGGGCTTTTCTCTAACGGATTGCCCGGGATTCGTATCCTCGCCTACGCGCCAATCATGGCCGCACGACAGCCCTTGCCACCTAGTAGCACAGATCAGCGCCCGTAGACGACCTCGGGCAGCCAGGTCGCAAGCTCCGGCCATACCGCCAGAAGCGCCAGTGCCACAATCTGAATCGCGACGAATGGCATGACGCCACGATAAATGTCGCTCGTCGCCACGCTGTCAGGCGCGACACCGCGAAGATAGAAAAGCGCAAAGCCGAACGGCGGTGTCAGGAAGGAAGTCTGCAGATTGATCGCAATCATGATACCCAGCCAGACGGGATCAATTCCCATCGCCAGCAGAATGGGTCCCACGATCGGCACCACGACGAACGTTATCTCGATAAAGTCGAGCACGAAGCCGAGCAAGAACATGAGCAGCATGACGATAAACATCGCCGCGATCACACCGCCTGGCATGTTCTCCAATAGTTGCTGGACGAGATGATCGCCACCATAGCCGCGGAACACGAGCGAGAAGATCGACGCGCCGATCAAGATCAGAAACACCATGCTAGAAACGCGTACAGTCGAGCGCATGACCTCAATGAGACGCGCGAGTGAGAACTGCCGTTTCGCGAGCGCGAGGACAAGCGCGCCCACGGCGCCAACGGCAGCGGCTTCGGTCGGTGTTGCGAGACCCCCGATGATCGAGCCGAGCACCGCGAGTATCAGCAACAGCGGCGCTAGCAATGCGGCAAGCACTTGCACGAGACTCGCCGGCTGTGCAGCGTCGGCGGCCTCGTGCGCGGCCGGCATCGTCGACGGCTTGACGATCGCAAGCCCGATCAGATAGAGGATATAGAGCATGACGAGCCCGAGGCCCGGAATCAGCGCGCCGGCAAATAGATCTCCGACAGAGACCGTGTCGGGCGAGAAAATACCTTGATCGAGTTGTGCCTGACTGTAGGCGGACGATAGGACATCGCCGAGCAGCACGAGAATGATCGACGGCGGGATGATCTGACCGAGTGTTCCCGATGCGCAAATCGTACCCGTTGCAACCTTTGGGTCATAGCCGCGTCGCAACATCGTCGGAAGCGACAGAAGACCCATCGTCACGACAGTTGCTCCGACAATACCCGTGCTTGCCGCAAGCAGCATGCCCACGAGCGTGACTGAGATTCCCAAACCACCGCGCAGCCGGCCAAACAAGCTGCTCATGTTGTCGAGCAGGTTCTCCGCGATCTGCGCACGCTCGAGCGTTACTCCCATGAACACGAATAACGGCACGGCCATGAGTGTTTCGTTACTCATGATGCCGAACACGCGGTTCGGCATCGTGCCGAGAAACGCGGCATCGAAGACTCCAATCACGATGCCGAGCCCGGCGAAGATCAACGCGATTCCGCCGAGCGAGAACGCCACCGGAAAACCGGCCAATAGAACGATAACGGCCGCACCGAACATAGCGATGGCAATCCACTCCACCGTTAGAGTACCTCGCCTTGCGGCACGTCGTGCTCGGGCTCGCCCGGAATCCGGCCAGTTATGACGAGCGCAGCGGTAATAAGGTTTGCGACAGCCTGGATGATCAACAGCGCGGCTGTAGCCGGTATCAAGCTCTTCAGTATAGGCACGAACGGATAGGGCAAGCCGCCGGCCTCGCGGGAAGATTCTTGGATCACCCATGAGGTCACGACATAGTCCCAGCTCGACATCGCGAGGAAAATCGACACCGGCAAGAGAAACACCAGCGTGCCGATCAAATCGACGAGCGCCCTACGCTTGTGCTGCATGCGCCGATAGAAGATGTCGACGCGTACGTGCTCATCCTGCTTGAGCGTGTAGGCAGCACCGAGCATGAACACCGCCGCATGCATCCACGTGATGCTCTCCTGCATCGAGATCCAGCCGAGATCGAACGCGTAACGCAGAACCACGACGATAAACGTGCCGAGGACCATGAGAATCGTCAGCCACGCAATGACGGCCCCAGTGAGCTCACCGAACCGTTCGAGCTGATCTCTAAGCTTGAGCATCCGCAGGCCAGAGAAAGAATATTTCTTTTACTATCATATGGTTACACTGGAGGACCGTTTCACGGTAACGGCCGCGAGCCGCTGGCTGGGCACCATGATAGCGCACGGTCAACGCCTGGCGATCAACCGCTCTGATCCGGCCGCGTGGCGGCCGCAGTCAATCGTCGCAAGAACACCTGCATCTCCCGAGCCGCCTGCGCATCGCCGCGCTCGAGCGCCACGGCAATTCCGCTTTCGTAGCTTTGCTTCGCCTCTTCGGTCTGCCCGGCGTTCGCGTAGGCCTTACCGAGCAGCTTCCAGGCCGCCGAGTACCCCGGGTTCATTTCTACGGCCGCACCGAGATGACGAATCGCATGCGTCATCTTTTCCTGCTTGAGATATGCCGCGCCGAGTGCGAAGCGCAATGTCGCACTGTCCTTACCGTCGGCGATGAGTCTTTCGAGATTTGCCGGATCCATGCGCGACGCCTACCGCTGCCAAAACGCCGGCGTGAATAGCACGAGCAGTGTGAAGATCTCCAAACGCCCGAGCAGCATGGCGCATACCGAAGCCCATTTCACAGCAGGCGCCATTGTGCCGAAGCCAGCGGCGACATCACCCAAGCCCGGCCCGAGATTATTGAGCGTCGCGGCGATTGCCGCGAAGGCCGTGACTTGGTCAAGGCCGAACAGCATGAGAAACAACATGAGCGCGCCATAGACGACGATATAGATCGCAAAGAATCCCCAGACCGCATCGACGACACGATTCGGCACGACCTTGCCGCCGAGTTTGACGGGGATTTCAGCGTTCGGATGCACGAGACGGAGAATTTCTCGCAAGCCTTGCTTGTACATCATGAGCCAGCGGATGACCTTCATGCCGCCGGCCGTCGAGCCTGCGCACCCGCCAACGAAGCTCGACAACAGCAACAGCACCGGTAGCGCCCCAGGCCAGGCAGCGAACGAGTCCGTCGTGAAACCCGTCGTCGTGGCTATCGATACGACTTGAAACAGACCCTTCGTCAGCAGATCCGTAAACGTCGAGTAGTAACCGGTCACATACAGATAAACGAGGACGATGGCCGTCAGCCCGCCGAGGACACGGAGGTAGGCACGAAACTCGGAATCCTGAAGATAGGCTGAAAGACGTTTTTGCCGCGCAACCGTAAAGTGCAACGCGAAATTGACCCCCGCGATGAACATAAAGAAGACGGCGATCATGTCAACGAGCGCGTTATCGAAGTAGCCAATGCTCGCATCGTGCGTCGAGAAGCCACCGATCGCCACTGTCGAGTAAGCATGACAGAGTGCATCGAAAAACGGCATGCCTGCAGCCCAGTAGGCAATCATGCAAACGAACGTAATCCCCAGATAGACTTGCAGCAACGCCTTCGCCGTCTCCGTAATTCGCGGCGTGAGCTTATTGTCCTTGACCGGACCGGGTGTCTCTGCACGGTAGAGTTGCATGCCGCCGACACCTAGCATCGGTAGAACGGCGACGGCCAGCACGATGATCCCCAAGCCACCGAACCACTGCAGCTGCTGGCGGTAATAAAGTATGCCGCGCGGCAGGCCGTCGAGCCCACTGAGCACCGTTGCACCTGTCGTCGTCAGACCGGAGACCGATTCGAACACGGCATCGGTCACGCTCATGGCAGGCCGATCTACGAGCAGCAAGGGCACGGCACCGAACAATCCGAGCACGACCCAGAACAGCGCGACGACCGTGAACCCATCCCTGAGCCGCATCTCCCGCCTGTCGTCACGCACCGGCGCCCAGATCAGAATGCCGAAACCTAGGATGATCAGGAACGACAGACCGAAAGCCTGCCAGGTGCCGTCGCCGTAAATAAATGAGACGAGAATCGGCGGCAGCATCGTTACGCTGAAAAGTGCCAGTAACAGCCCGAGCACGCGCTGAACGGCGGTGTAGGTCACGGCATCGGTTCCTAACCCACAGCTCAGACGAAGCCGACGCCGACTTCGAACAAACGCTCCACCTCGTCAATCTGCCGACGATCCGCCATGAACAGGATGACGTGATCGTCGGCCTCGATGACGGTGTCGTGGTGCGCCATCAGCACCTCGTCACCGCGAACGATCGCGCTTATCACGGCGCCGCGCGGCAACCGGATGTCCTCGATGGCGCGGCCTACGACGCGTGACTCGCTCGACTCTCCATGCGCGACGGCCTCGATGGCTTCGGCCGCTCCCCGGCGCAGCGCGTGCACCTTGACGACATCGCCACGGCGCACATGTGCGAGTAGCGTCCCCAGCGTGATTTGCTGCGGGGAGATAGCGATATCGATCGTCCCGGCCGCGACAAGCTCGGCGTAGGCGGGTTTGTTGATCAGCGCCATTACCTTGCGCGCTCCCAAACGTTTCGCGAGCATTGCTGAAAGAATGTTCGCCTCCTCGGCGTTCGTAACCGCGACGAAGACATCGGCGCTATCGATGTTCTCCTCGAGCAAGAGCTCCTCATCGGCCGCATCACCATGCAGCACGATCGCCTTGTCGAGCTGCTCGGATATCGACCGCGCCTGATCCCAGCCCCGCTCGATGACCTTGACCTGATTCGTCGTCTCGAGCGCCTTGGCGAGACGTAGCCCGATATTGCCGCCGCCGGCAATGACGACACGCCTGACTGGATCGTCGAGCTTTCGCATCTCCCTCAATACGGTGCGGATATCTTTGCGAGCAGCGAGAAAAAATACCTCATCACCGCGCTCCACAACGGTGTCGCCATCGGGAATGATGCCTTTGCCGCCCCGGTAGATAGCGACAACGCGGCTCTCGACATTGGGGCTGTGCTCGTGCAGCTCGCGCAACGGGTGACCAACGAGCGCGCCGCCTTCGTGCGCGCGCGCCGCGACGAGACGCACGCGGCCCTCTGCGAACTCGAGCACCTGGAGTGCGCCCGGGAAATGTATGAGCTCGCAGATGTGATTCGTCACGAGCTCTTCTGGACTGATCGAAACGTCTACTGCGAGCGAGTCAGCCGCGAAGAGCCTCTCCCGGCTCGTATACTCGGCAGCTCTGATGCGGGCGATTTTCGTCGGCGTGCGAAACAGAGCGTACGCAACCTCGCACGCAATGATGTTGATTTCATCACTGTTCGTCAGCGCAATGATCATATCTGCGTCATTGGCGCCGGCGCGTTCGAGGACTTCGGGATAAGCGGCGTGGCCGACGACTGTGCGCACGTCGAGACGATCTTGCAGCTCGCGGAGCACTTCCGGGTCGCGATCGACGATCGTGACCTCGTTGGCCTCTTCACGCGCAAGGCTGTAGGCAGCTGTGCTGCCGACCTGCCCCGCGCCCAGAATCAGAATCTTCATGCTGCGTTGCCGCGACGGAACGGCGCGTAGTTTACATCAGTTCAAGCTTCGCATAGGCCAATACGAGCCACTTCGTCCCTGTGCGCTCGAAATTCACCTGCACGCGCGCGTGTGCTCCGCTGCCCTCCGAGTTGAGCACCACGCCCTCACCGAACTTGCCGTGTCGGACGCGTTGGCCGAGCTTGATCCCGCCCGGCTCCGTTCGATCGATGGCCCCACGGCGATACACGGGACGTGATACAGCAAGGGATGGGCGCACCTCCTCGAGCAGCTCCTCAGGAATCTCACGAATGAAGCGTGACGGCGTGCCGTAATTGTCCGTGCCATAGAGCCGTCGCTGCTCGGCATACGTCAAATACACCTGTTTACGCGCGCGCGTAAGACCGACATAGCAGAGCCGTCGCTCTTCCTCGAGTCCCGCAGCGTCCGTCGCGGAACGCTGGTGCGGAAACAGGCCGTCCTCGAGGCCGCAAACGAACACGACCGGAAACTCGAGCCCCTTGGCCGAGTGAAGCGTCATGAGCTGAACGCTATCCTCATAGGCCTCGGCCTGCATATCACCCGACTCGAGCACCGCATAGGACAAGAACTCGATCAGTGGCGTGAGCTCAGATTCTTCATCGGGGACGAAACCCTGTCCCGCACTCACGAGCTCCTGCAGGTTCTCGACGCGTGATTCGCCGGCGAGCTTGTCCCTTCCGTAATGCGCAATCAAACCGCTGGCGTGCACGACATGCTTTACCTGCTCGTCGAGCCCGAGACCCCGCGTGTCCTCGTCGAGCCGGTCGATGAGCTTGAGAAACGACCAGAGCGCCCCGCTCGAGCGCTTAGCGAGTCGGCCTTCAGTGATGACCGTCGCGGCGGCCCGCCAGAGGCTCGTGCCGGCTTGACGCGCCTGCTCGCGCACGGCCTCGATCGTGCGCGAACCAATACCTCGCGTAGGTACGTTGACGATACGATCGAATGACGGATCGTCGTCACGGTTTGCGATGAGCCGTAGATAAGCGAGCGCATCCTTGATCTCTGCCCGCTCGAAAAAACGCATGCCGCCGTAAACCCGATACGGAATTCCCGCGATCAGCAACGCTTCCTCGAAGATGCGCGACTGCGCATTGGAGCGGTAGAGCACGGCCAGCTCGCTTCTGCGCATGCCACCCTCGACGTTGTCGACGATGCGATTGACGACGAACTCTGCTTCGTCGCGCTCATTGAAAGCGGCATAGAGCTTGATGAGCTCGCCCGTGTCCCCAGCCGTCCAGAGGTTCTTGCCGAGCCGCTCGCTGTTGTTCGAGATGACGGCGTTCGCGGCAGCCAATATCGTCTCGGTCGAGCGGTAGTTCTGCTCGAGCCGAACGACAGCTGCGCCGGGGAAATCCTTCTGAAACCGATGCAGGTTCTCGACTCGTGCACCACGCCAGCGGTAGATCGACTGATCGTCGTCACCGACGACGAACGGCACGCTCGTGCTCCCGGCGAGCAGCTTCAGCCACTCGTATTGGATCGCATTTGTATCCTGAAACTCGTCAACGAGGATGTGTTGGAAGCGGTTTTGATACTGCGCACGAATATCGTCGTTTCGAACCAGCAGTTCCGTGGCTCGAAGCAGGAGCTCCCCGAAGTCGACGAGACCGGAATCCGCGCAGACCTTCTCGTAGCGTGCGTAGAGGTCGATGAGTTGGCGGCGCCCGGCATTCCCCTCATCGTCGACGTTAGGCGGGCGGCGGCCCTCGTCCTTCTGCGCATTAATGAACCACTGCACTTCCTTCGGCGCGCATTCGTTCTCGTCTATTTCCAGTGATTTCAGGAGCCGGCGAATCAGGCGAGCCTGATCCTCCGAATCCATGATCTGAAATCCTTCGGGCAGACCAGCCTCCGCACAATGAATGCGCAGCAGCCGATGCGCGAGACCATGGAATGTCCCAATCCAGAAGTGCTGCGTGGGAAACCCGAGCAGTGCCTCGATCCGCTGGCGCATCTCGGCTGCTGCTTTGTTCGTAAACGTGACGGCAAGCAGGCGTTGCGGTGACAAGCCTTCGACCTGAATCAGCCATGCGATGCGATGCACGAGTACACGCGTCTTGCCGCTACCGGCACCCGCAAGCACGAGCGTCGGACGGCTCGGCGCGGTGACAGCCTCGCGCTGAGCGTCATTGAGCGGCTCGATGATCGCGGTGACGTCCATCGTCGGAAAGGGCCCTTAGGCGCTGAAAATTAGGCAGGCCAGATAATCGGAACGTAATGATCGACCAGCAAGAAGCTGAAAAGAGCCATTAGGTAGATGATCGAATAACCGAACGTCTTCATCGCGACGTCCGGGCGGGGCGACAGCTTCAAACGGAGTGCGTAATAAAGAAATCCCGCACCCAGCAGCACGGCCCCGAGCAGATAGAGCAGACCACTCATGCCCGTGAAGTACGGAAGCAGCGTCACATTGACGAGCAGGACGGTGTAGCAAAGCACGAACCCCTTCGTGATCTCGATGCCGTGTGTAACCGGCAACATCGGGATACCGGCTTTCTCGTACTCTTTCTTGCGCGCAATCGCGAGCGCCCAGAAGTGCGGCGGCGTCCACGTGAAGATGATGAGGAATAGGAGCAACGCGTAACCGCTGACCTCATTCGTCACGGCGGTCCAGCCGAGCAACGGCGGCGCAGCGCCCGCGGCACCGCCGATGACAATGTTCTGCGGCGTCGCACGCTTCAAGAAGATCGTATAGACGACCGCATAGCCGATCAGCGAGAAGAACGTGAGAAACGCCGTGAGCGGATTGATCGCAACGGTCAGCAGACCGATCCCCGCGACACCGAGTATCAACGCAAAGACGACCGCATCGCGGTCGTTGACTCGGCCTGTCGGCAGTGGTCGCTGTCGCGTACGCATCATCTGCGCATCCACGCGCTGATCGACCACGTGATTGACAACCGCGCCCGACGCGGCCGCCAGGCCGATCCCCAAGCTACCGAGAATGAGCACATCCCACGGGACCATGCCGGGCGTTGCGAGAAACATGCCGACGATCGCCGTGAACACGAGC
>JAOTTJ010000451.1 GCA_029864465.1 Gammaproteobacteria bacterium
ATCTCGATGCCGAAATGCGTTTTGAGCGCGGCTATGTAGGCCGCCCCCTCGGGCAACTCCAGCACCGCCTCGACACCGTTCTCGATGCGCCTGAGCGCGCGGTCGCGTAACGTCGTCTTACCCGTCGGCCCATGCAGTGCCGCAACGGGTGTATGTGTGAAATGCGAGAGCGGGCTCGTCGAGGTGAAGTGATTGCCGACGGCGATATCTGCCCGGCACACCTGCGCTAAATCGAAGCTGTAGAGATCCCGCCACTCCCCTTCCGACTGCTTTTGCAGCATCGTACCGAAGGGTCCCGCGTCGACGAGCCAAAAGCTCTCACCGTCTTGTGTCCTGCAAACGTCGAGCTCGAACGGAACCGGCGCGCGTAGCGACGGGCCACCGAAACCGGCATCGGCAATCCAGAGCCGGCTATCGAGCGTCACGAGTATGAGCGCATGTGTACGCCCCGTAGGCTGACCACTCGTATGCACGCGCGCGAGCAGCTCGCGGACCTCGAAGCCGACGGACCGCAAAGCCATGAGCAGAAGACCATTGAGCTCGAAGCAATATCCGCCGCGCGGGCTGTCGATGAGCTTCTCGAACAGGACTGCTGGCTCGAGCGAAATGCCGCGGCCGAGCAGAATGTCGAAATTCTCGAACGGGATATGCCCAAGCTGAGCACGTTGAATCGCTTCGAGCACGTCCTCGGTTGCTGTCAGCGGCCCCGAGTAGTCGATGCGCTCGAGGTAGGCATCGACGGGAAACGCCTCTTTGCTCACGCGCGCAGCTTTCTCTGGTTTTCGGCCGCGCGTGAGAAATTCGTCTAGTGAGTCTGCTGCGCTCGCTCGGCCTCGAGCTGGGTCAAATAGAGCTGCTCGTATTCCTCGATCTTGGCTCGATACCCTTGCGGATCGATGAAGCGCTGCGGATCGTACGAGTCACCCGGCGTGAACTTATCGTAGAGATCGAAGTGTCTGCCGTGAGAAGACACCCAGACGTCGGCAGACAAGGCTTTCTGTGCCGCGAACGTCGCCGCATAATCTGCGGCGATTTCCGGATAACCGGGGCTGTTCAGGAGCTCGACGCCAGCGTTGATCGAAGCCATATTAACGACGAGCACGGAATACGTGCGCCCGCCATCTTCGGTGTCGAACGTAAAGCTGCTCGCACCTTTCGTATGGCCCGGATGGTGGTGCAGCGTCAACACGGTACCGCCGAGCTCGATCGTATCGCCGTGTTGCAGCACGCGATCCACGGTCACGGGCTCGAAAATCACGCCGCGCCCCTCGGGGAAACGAAAATCGGTGTTGCCGCCGTCCTCGAGTACGGGCACGTCACCCTCGTGCGCGAAGAAGCGCGCTCCGGTCCGACGCTTGATCTCGGCGATATCGGCAACATGGTCCCAATGAGCCTGCGTCGTGAGCACGATCTCGATGTCGTCGAAATCGAAACCAAGCGTCTCCATGCTCGTGCGAATCATATCGGCGGAGTCGTAGACTCCCGTATTGATGAGGATATGGCCCGCGGGGGTCGTAATCAGAAAGGCTGCGAGATCGTAGGTCCCGACGTAGTAAACGTCACCGATAATGCGATGCGCCGGAAACGGTTGCAGCCAAGCTTCGTTGGTGACGGGTCGGCGCTCGAAGCTGACTTGGGCGCCCGCCGGAAGCGCCAGCAGACCGATCGCGAGCCAAGCCATTACTTGCACCGACCAGCCAGCGTACCGTTTCACTGCCGCATGCACCAGCTCATCGCGCCCCTGCGCCACGCCGTCGGAAACGGCCGCTATCCCGGTGTTCAAGGCCCAACCTGCAGGTAGCCCTGGGTCCTGAGGTCGATCAGGGTCGTAAAGGCCCAGAGGTCGAGCTGGATCTCCGGCAAAATATCGGCCGGATCGATCTTTCGACCGAGCACAGCCTGGCCACAGACTCGAAAGTCCACGCCGACAGCAGCAAGACTACGGATCAGCTCGATATTGGGGTTGTCGTGGCCATTATTGCGCGCTTTGAACTCCTCGTTCTCGAGGATCATCGGCGTCGCCGCGCGATGGAGCACGACAGCGATCTTGCGGTTCTCCTCCGGCACGCCGTACTTGCCGAGCGTATTGACGTAGTTCGCGATCCTCGTCAGCCGCGGGTTGACCTCGTCGATGTTCTCTGGCGCCGTGATGATGTCGAATACGACTTTGTACTCGGTGTTCGGGTCCGGCAGCGTCTTCGCACCCGGGACGTCGCGCGCAACCGGCTGACCCGGCACGAGCAGATCCATCTGCGCCTGCGCGACCGCGCTAGACCCAAGCAAAGCCACCGCAGCGATCGTGGCCGCATGCCGAATATTCATAAGTACCTCTCCTAGAGAATTTTCGCAGCGCAGACATTTTCGGGGGTTATGACGGCTCTTCGATCACCGAACCCACGCCTGCGACACCGTGAATACGCCCCCGCTGCGGCGATGTCAACAGGCCCGGG
>JAOTTJ010000452.1 GCA_029864465.1 Gammaproteobacteria bacterium
CCCACCGATGCCGAGTTCGCACTCGACTACCTCATGCGCCATCCCGAGAAGCTCAAAGCCCTCAAGCCCCAGAGCATCCCGATGCGCAAGCTGCGCTATCTCGTCGAGGCCCGCGATCGCCTCAAGGCAGATCAGTCACGCTGCGTCAACCGCCTCGTCCAGGCACTCAAACACTACTATCCCCAAGTCCTTGATTGGTTTAACGAACACAACACCATCGTCTTCTGTGACTTCCTCAAGCAATGGCCGACGCTGGAGAAAGTCAAACGCGCTCGCCGAACCAAGCTCGAGCGCTTCTTCGCAGACCACAACGTGCGCTTCGCGCATGTCATCGAGGACCGCATCCAGGCCATCAAGGCCGCCACACCCCTGACCCATGATGAGGCCGTCATCGACGCTCATCGCTTACAGGTCGAGATCCTCATCGAGCAGCTCAGGCTCACCATCCAGGCGCTCAAACGCTTCGATCAGGAGATCGCTTCCATCGCCGAGCAGCTCCCCGACTACGCGCTGTTCAGCCCTTTGTCCGGCGCCGGCAAGGTCATTGGACCGCGGCTCTTGGCCGCCTTCGGTGAGGATCGCGATCGTTACCGCGCCGCCGACCAATTACAGAAATCTTCCGGTATCGCACCCATCACCAAGCGCAGCGGCAATACCACCTGGGTGCATTGGCGTTGGCAGTGTCCGAAGTTCCTGCGTCAGACCTTCGTCGAGTACGCTGCTCAGACCATCAATAAATCCGCCTGGGCCGGCGCCTACTACCGTCAGCAGCGCGCCAAGGGCGCCTCGCATAACGCTGCCGTGCGTGCCTTAGCCTACAAGTGGATCCGCATCCTCTACCGATGCTGGCAGACTCGAACGCCCTATGATGAGTCGAAGTACCTCGAGGCATTGCGGCGTAGGGGTTCGCCGCTTCTCAAACACCTCGCCGAAGCCGCCTAAATCACTTGACGGAACACCTCAGGGCGTGAAGCGGCCATCGCGGAACGTACCTTGCGGGATCAAACGTGTCTGTTTCACTGTATCCACGAGCAGTCGAGGGATTATGTTGGAACGACGGAACCAGACACGAGGATGTTGCGTGTTTACTATCGGTACCCCCCTCCCGGGCCTTATTACGGTGCGGCCTCTTTTGAGGGTAATCGGAGAATTCGTATGTTTCTCAAACGCTCAGCGAAACCGCGGTCGACCTCTGAAGCCTGCCTCGAGTCCAGCGAGGACTATAAGCATCCCGTTATCGTGGGTGAACAACGTAGCGAGGCGATCAGGAGGCTCTTGGGTGAGGATGAGCTGGCCGTTGAGAACGAATCAGAGCTTGGTTATGACCCCAACGACAGCGCTATCCGGCGACTACGTTATTGATTGTCGCCGTACGATCCTGATTTGCTCACGCCATTCAGCTTCGGCTTTGTGCCGAGACTGCCAAAGCGTCCGCTCCACCCTACCAAGCGGCCGCTCTGGATTTCGTTAAAGTGACGTGAACGAATGTCGGCTATCGGCCAGTTCCAGCCGTTCCCCTCAATATCAGGAATATATCACCGGACCGTCCGCTTTCTGCCCGTTTCTCCCCGTTAAGGAACGTTAATCTTTCGACTGACGCTCTACGTCTACTATGCGCTCAGGAGCCTCCGCTGGGATTCGACTGATTTTGATCTTAGCGAGGGTCAGCAACCGGCCAGAAGCTGCCGTTCGTTGATGTCGATGAGACTCACGGGTGCTCAATGTCAAGAATCAATCTATCCAGTTCCGCCGCGAAGTCGGGAGAGAACTGGTCGCGCCTGGTCTCCCAGTATTGGCGATTTACCCTATTGGACAAGGCGCCACGCCAGGCCCTTGTGTTACCGGCAAATTCTTCTTCCGAGTAGAGCCCCTGACGATACTGATAGTGTATGTTCTCCCACCGTCTAAACGTGGATTGCGCCATCAAAAATAGCCGTTCCTGCTCTAGCCGAGTCAACTGTTCTCCGCCGTTCGCTCGGAGTTGAATTTCTGCCAACTCGGCATTCTCGGCTCTCCTCATGATATGGTCTGCCGCTTCGCTGGAGATCTGAGCTCGACTCTGCGCTCGAACGACCTGACTGTTCTGTCGCAGCTCAACAGCTAGAAAAGCGATACCTGCTATCACGCCCATATTGGCTAGCGTATTGATTGTCTGACCCAAGTCGAGTTTCTTCATTCTTCTAGCTTCGCTTCAGGCAAAGATCGTCAGCTTTCGGCCACTCTCAGCCGCTCGACTCACTGCTGGGAATATATCATCTGCATGTCGGCTTTCAGCCCGAAACTCGCCGTTAATCAACGTTAAATTGTCGTTTCCGGCACGATGTCTGCTATGCGCTCGGAAGCCGACTTTCCACAATTGCGGAAATTCAGGCTCGCCGAGGTCTGCAAACGGCCAATAGTGGTCATCCGGTGATCGATAAGATTCATCGTATTCCCGCCGAGCGT
>JAOTTJ010000097.1 GCA_029864465.1 Gammaproteobacteria bacterium
AGGCCTTCGTCTGCGATCATCTTCTTTAATGCTCGCAACGAGTGATTAACGCTACTGATGCTGGCCTTGCCGGGCTTGCTGCCACGTTCGTAGCCGCCATCTTGGGTGATCAGATTGATGACACGCACGCTTTGAGCTCCACTCCAGATCCAGGCGCTACCGAGCTTACGGTGCTCCTGGTGGCACCAATGATGAAAATCCTTGTGCATGCTTGGGTAATTCTCATGAAGCGATGCAGCCAAACCCTGGTTCATCGGGTCGTTGGCGGCAACACCGTGTGCGATGGCTTCAGCGCTAGACAAGAGAATGTCCCCGGCGACTTCATGAATCATAAGGCCTGTTCCTACTCTGGCGTGCGACCGGCCCATTTGGCTCCAACCAGATTTTTCATGCTATACGCATTTTCCAGTCCCTCAGCCGACTGAATCTAGCCATTCTTGCCTGTTAGCAAAGGCCTCAACGGGACGGAATCGGGCTGCCGCCTCGTTTGAGATTGAGTCGAATCGACCGTCCGCTTGCTGGGGCGCTTGCGACATTCAAGGAGGAAGCTGCCGCGAGGCTCTGCGCATAATTTGAACCCGGTACCGAGCTGGAGGTTGTGGCGGGCTATAATCCCGCTATGAGACCCGCCAAATCACGGGCCGCGCTTGCGTTACCGCTTCTAGCGGTCGGCCTACCCGCACTTCTGCTCGCGCAGATACCCACAACCTTCGATCTCCAGGCCGGTCTAGCGGCAACCGACGAGGAGACACCTCCAGTGTTTCAGGTCGAAGTGCTGATCTTCGCCTACAACGAATTCAACCCGCTCGAGGAGGAGTTCCCTCTCGAGCCGCCGCGGGCACCGAAGGAGTTTACGGGCGCCACGATCAAATCGGCACCGCATACGCTACAACCCAGCTCTGCAGACTGGATGCTCGAAAGCCTGACGCTGCCGACGGATCCGATCGCCGAGCCCGCGATCGGCGCTATCGACTACGGCCTTGGGACATCGGCTGAGCCGGCAACGGGCCTCGAGCCCGCCGGGACGACGCGCGCGCTGGACGGCACGCTTGCGACGGATGCCGGCGTGACGCTCCCTTCTGAGGACGACTTTGACGAGTTCGGCAATACGTTCGGACCGCCACCACAGACCGAGGACGATGGGCTCTGGTACACGATGCTCGGCACTGACGAGCTAACGCTCGACCGCGCGTTTGCGCGGCTCAACAACCTCGATGCCTACACGCCGCTGATCCACACGGGCTGGTCGCAGGAGGCGCGACTCGAGGAAGAGGCCCAATCCTTCGATCTCGCCGTGCTCGGCTCGCTGCGGCCAGCCGGAACGATTCGTCTGCACAGAAGCCGCTTCCTGCACCTGACGCTGGATCTGGTCTTACAGAACGACTACCGCTACACGCTCGCCCCGGTAGCGTTTGACGAGCCACACTGGCCACTCGCCGAGTTCCAGGCCCCGCTGCGTTATCGCATCGACGTACAACGCCGGATTCGCAGCGAGGAGATACATTTCTTCGATCACCCGGCATTCGGCGTGCTGATTACGGTGAGGCCGCAACCCGAGGATCCCGAAGGCGAAGGCGAGGGCCCGGTCGGACCGGCGGCTTAGACTAGATCAGCCCTGGGCGGAGCGTGGCGCGTCGGCTTCTTCAGGATCTCTGCCCAGCTTCGTGCGGGCTTCATCGATGAGCGTCTTTAGATAGTCTGCGCTCGACGGCTTGCCTACCGCGACACCGACGCTCACCGTCACATAGCGACCGGAGCGGCCACGTGGATTGTGCAAGCCGAGGCGACGCACGTTGGTCGCGACGCGGTCGGTCAGCGCTGTAACCTTTTCGATATCTTGCCCTTGCATCAGCGCCACGATGCGCCGACCGTCCTCGCAGCCGCAGATATCACCCGCACGCCGCAGCAAGCCCGTCACCTGAGCCGCGATCATGCGGACGCAGGAATCCGCTGCTTTTGCACCGAACGTCTGCCGGTAAGTATCCAGGTCGTTGATCTCGATGAATGCGACGCCAATGAGCTCGCCATCGCGTCGTGCGATCTGGCAGTCTCTGTCCGCGAGCTCGAGGAAGTACTCGTAGCGCAAAATACCGCTGGCCGGATCGATGCGATCTAGGCTCGCGGCCTTCTTGCGTGCGCGCGACAACTCGCGTTGCAGCAACCCCATCTGCACACCCGTCTGACCCGTGTCGGCCTCAGTGATCTCGGCTTGCAGCACGAGATACTGCCTGAGTTCGCCACGGCGGGTCAGGATCGGCTGCACGCGCGTGCGGCTGAGCCAGGTCGTGCCATCCTTGCGAATATCCGGAAGGTCCGCGACGTAGTTGTCGGCGCTACCGAGTGCCACGCGCAACGCGGCCGTAGCCGGCAGATCCTCACCATCCGTATCGAGCACGCGCCAGGGACAGCCGACCGTCTCCTCGGCGCTGTATCCGGTCAGTGTTTCGTAAGCCGGGTTGACGTAGACGACCCGGTAGTCGGCCTCTGAGGCATCGATAACGAGGATGCCCTCGGAGCTCAGCGTAGCGATCTGCTCGAGAATGTGTCGACTGGGTTGAGTCACAGCTGGCGTAACAGCCTTACCATAATGCGTCATCTTCAATCCTCGCGCCGACGCGGCCGCGCGGCAAGGGCGCAGTTCACATCTCGGCCGTTGCTTGCAGCTCGGGGATCAGAAGCTCCAGCACAGTGAGCGCCTTGGCCATGCCATCGGCGACATATCGATCGAGCTGCGCGTGGATGTCGCGCCCGCCGGGACCGCGCCCGGCAGCGTGATTCACGCCGACGGCACAGATTGCATACCTCAGGCCAAGCTCCCGCGCGAGCGCGGCCTCGGGCATGGCCGTCATACCGACCATCGTGCAGCCGTCGCGCGCCATGCGCTCGATCTCCGCCGCCGTCTCGAGCCGCGGGCCCTGCGTTACCCCATAGACGCCCCGGCCTTCGGCGGCGGCGCTTTCGGCAGCAACGGCCGCGAGCCTGCCCCGGAGCACGGCGTCAAAAGGCTCGGTTAACTCGACGTGGCGCAGCGCCCCGCGACTGCCGTCATCGAACGTGTGCTCGCGCCCCCAGGTGTAGTCGATGAGCTGATCCGGCACGGCCAGACCGCCGGGCTCGAACGTGCCCACCGTGATGATGCCGACAGCATTCACAGCGATGCATTGGCTCACGCCGTGCTCACGCAACACCCACGTATTGGCGCGATAGTTGACCGCGTGCGGAGGAATATTGTTCGACTCGCCGTGCCTTGCGATCGCAAGAACGCTGCGCCCGCCGATTTTCAGTCGTAGCACGGGAGAGGATGGCTCGCCGTAAGGCGTCTTAGCCGGGCTGCGCGCTTCGATCTGCAGGCCGAGCTTTCCGGCGCCACTTCCGAGAATGAGTCCAATCGGCCCAGCCATGCTCACCGCACCGCGTACAACGCCGACAAGCCCCGCCAGAACCCTTTGTAATCCATGCCGCAGCCGAACACATAGGCATCGGGGACCGTGAGCCCCACGAAATCTGCCGTCGGGCGCGAGGCCTCGAGCGCTTTCTCGATGAGGACCGCTGTATACACCCGCTCGACGCCGATGCCGGTCAGCGCCTCGAGCACGGCCGCGAGCGTCTCGCCCTTGTCCAAGATGTCGTCTACGACGAGCACATGCCTACCGCGCAAACTCTCGCGCGGGTACACGTGCCAGTCGAGCTGACCGCCCGTCAATGCCTTGCCGTAGCGGCTCGCATGCACATAATCGAACTCGTGTGGAAAGTCGAGCCGCCGCGAGAGCTCGACGGCCGTGAAGACTCCGCCATGCATGATCGCGAGCAGGACAGGGCAGGATTCTGCCAAGACATCGGTGATCTCCACGGCGAGCCTGTCGAGCACGGCGCGGATCTCACCGGCTGATGCAATCTCAGACGCCGCCTCGCGCACCTCGAGCGCCTCTCGCGCCACTTCAGACCCAGCCATTCGGGCTAACCCTCGAGCCTCAGCGTCGGCTTGACGTCAAGCCGCTCCAGCGCGGCGCAGGCGTCGCGCCATTTGCGCGAATTGCGTAACGCCTGCCAGGACTCACCCCCCTGGCCTCGCAAGCGTATGAGGTGCAGCTGGCTGCGCGGGGTCAATAGGCCGTTGAGCCGCTCGATCGTCTGCGAAATCTCCTCTGAGCGGTTGCAGAGCAGCACCATGTCGCAGCCGGCTTGAAGCGCAATTACGGCCCGTTCCGCGCAAGATTCGGCGATCCCTGCACCAGCCATTGCGAGGTCATCGGAGAATATGGCACCGCGGAAACCGAGCTCACCGCGAAGTTGCTCCTCGAGCCACCACGAGGAGAAGCCGGCCGGGCGCGGGTCTATCTGTGGAAAGCTCACGTGGCCGGCCATGACGCCGTGCAAACCCGTCTCGATGAGCCGCCGGTAGGGCACGAGGTCATCGAGCACGGCCGGGTACTCACGCGTGTCGACGGCCAGCGCCGTGTGACTATCTGCCCGGGCTCCAGCGTGAGTCGGAAAATGTTTCGCGACGACAACCATGCCCGCGTCCTTCGCGCCGGCCGCAAGCTCGCGTGCAAGCGCCGCAACGACGTCGGCGTCCTCGTGGAACGCACGATCACCGATGACCTCGGCGAGCCCGCGATCGACGTCGACGACCGGAGCAAAGCTCAAGTCGATGTCGACCGCGCGCAGCTCCGAGGCCAAAAGCCAACCGAGCTGTCGTGCGACCTCGAGGGCCTGTTGCGGATGCTCGTCGTAGTAATGACCCAGAGTCCGCATCGCAGGCAAGCGCGTGAAAGGCTCTTTGAAGCGCTGCACGCGGCCGCCTTCTTGATCAACAGCGATCAGCAGATCGGGGCTGCGCAGCGAACGAATGGACCCGACGAGATCCTGAAGCTGCTCAATATCGGCGAAGTTGCGCGTGAATAGAATCACACCGCCGACGGCAGGCTCCACGAGCCATTCCCGTTCCTCGGCGCTGAGCGCCGTCCCCTGAACGTCGATCATGAGGGGTCCGAGTGACACGCGCGCTACTCCAAAATCTCGACAGGCGTGCCGACGGCAACGAGATCGAAGAGCTCGACGACGTCGGCATTGGACATACGGATACAACCGATCGAGCGCGGCTCGCCGAGCGGCTCGGAGTCCGGTGTGCCATGGATGTAAATGTAGCGGCGCATGCTGTCAACGCGGCCCAGTCGATTCTTGCCGACCTCAGTACCGGAAAGCCAGAGGATACGCGAAAGTATCCAATCGCGATCGGGCTCGGCACGAGCCAGCACCTCGGTATGAATTTCGCCCGTCGGACGCCGACCGACGAAGACCGCGCCGAGCGGTTGTCCAGCGCCGATTTTTGCGCGCACGATATGCCGGCCCCGCGGCGTCTTGAAGCTGGCGGCCTGTTCACCGGCACCGTACTTCGATGTCGAGACTGGATAGCTCGCGACGACGTCACGCCCTTCGACTAGATCGAGGCGCTGCTCCGTGAGACTGATGCGCAGCAAGCGCTCGCTCATGGCTCGCGCCTCAATCGCCGCGGTCGAAGACCGCAAGCGCCTCGACGTGATACGTATGCGGGAACATATCGGCGATGCCCGCGGCAACGAGACGATAACCCTGGTTTGCAGTCAGCTCTAG
Organism: Gammaproteobacteria bacterium; assembly: GCA_029864465.1. GTDB lineage: Bacteria > Pseudomonadota > Gammaproteobacteria > Steroidobacterales > Rariloculaceae > JAHEEM01. The sequence continues at coordinate 5,614 of JAOTTJ010000097.1, forward strand.
CGCATCGCGTGCCAGCGTCGCCGGATGGCAGGACACGTAGACGACGCGGCGCGGCCCCATCTTGCGCATGAGCTTTACAGCTGCCTGCGCGCCCGCCCGCGGCGGATCGAGCACGACCAGATCCCAGCGTTTACGCAAGAACGGCCAATCGTCCTGGTGCAAATCGGCTGTGATGAACTGCGCGTTCGAGATGTCATTGTGCCTAGCGTTATGAGCAGCACGCGCGACGAGGCCGCCCTCGCCTTCGACACCGACAACTTCGGCCGCGCGGCGGGCGAGCGGCAGGCTGAAGTTACCGAGTCCGCAATAGAGATCTAGCACGCGATCGTTCGCTGTGATTGCAAGCTGGTCGACGACCTGGCCAACCATAGCGGCATTAACAGCGGCATTGACCTGGATGAAATCTGTCGGCGCGAACTCGAGCTCGACGTCGAAGTCCTCGAGCCGGTAGCTCAACTTGCTGGCAGTCTCCGGTTCGAGCGGGCGCACCGTGCCCGGCCCGCCCGTCTGCAGGTAGATATCGACACCGAGATCACGACCTAGGTCCGCAAAGAGCGTGAGATCGTTCGCCGTCGGCTCGCCGAGCACGCGAAGCACGACGGCGCGCGCGTCATCGCCGACGGCAACCTCAGCCTGCGGAAGCTGGCGCTTGAGCGAGGTCTGCGCAACCGTAAGACTCAGCTGACCGGGTAGGCTATCCATCGGTTTCACGAGCACGCGGCAGGCCGACATGTCGGTCACATATCGGCTCGCACGCTCCTTGAAGCCGACGAGGACGCGCTCTTTTCCGTCGACATAGCGGACCCCGAGCCTTGCGCGACGCCTGTAGTGCCACTGGTCACCCGTCAGGGGTACGAGCCACTCGGGCGCCTCCAGACGCGCGATGCGCTCGAGCGCGTCGCGCACGACCGACTCCTTGAAGCGAACCTGCGCCTCATAGCTCAAGTGCTGCACGGCGCAGCCGCCACAGCGGCCGAAATACTCGCATGGCGGTTCGACACGCTCAGCGGCCGGCGTAATCACCTCGATGAGGTTCGCTTGCCCCCGGCGCCGGCGGCGGCGCTCTAGCGATAACAGCGCCCGTTCACCGGGCAGCGCGCCAGGCACGAACACGCGCTCGCCGTCGAGCGCCGCGATACCGTGGCCGTCGTGGGTCAGTCCGACAATCGTTGCCTCGATCTCGGCTTGCTCACGACTCATGGCGTACTGCTCGCCAGGCGGACAGGAATTCCTGCAGATGCGGTTGGTCGGCCTGCTCCAGCTTGTGCTCGAGGCGCTCGAGCTCAGACGTGTACCGCCCCTGATCGACGATGCCGCGAATCAGTTGAAAACGCAGAAAAATCAGGTACGTATTGAGGACGTCTGTCTCGCAGTAGTTGCGAACCGCCTCGAGTTCACCGCGCTGATACCGGTCCCAGACCTGCGCGCCGCTCATGCCAAGCTTGCCCGGAAAACCCAGCAACGTCGCAACGTGCTCGAGTGAAGCGCGCCCGCCGATCTGAAAGCCTGCGAGCACATCCATGAGATCGATATGACGCCAATGAAAACGGCTGAGGTAATTGCTGAATCGATAATCCCGATCGCGGTCACCGATCTCCCAGTAACGCTCCGCCGTGACGCCGTGGCGCAGCGCGCGGTAATTCAGCACGGGCAAATCAAATCCGGAGCCGTTCCACGAAACGAGCTCCGGTGCGTACCGTTCGAGACCGTCGTAGAAGCGCTCGACCAACTCACGCTCACTGGACTGAAGATCGCCGAGGCTGTAGACATGCAGATCATCGCCGGATCGCAGAACGACCGAAATCGCGACAATACGGTGCTGCGGCAGCGGTAAGAAATTCGTCTGACGCGCCTGACGCTGCTTGAAGAACATGATCTTCGCAACGGCCGCGTCATCGAGATCCCCGGCATCATAGAGTCGCCGGCCGAACTCGACGTCAGGTACGGTTTCGATATCGAACACGAGCGTATTCATGCGACACCCGGTGCATTTTTCATGAGCACGGCGACGGCTACGATGAGGCCAGCCTCATCGGTCAGCGATAGATGCCCACCTGCGATTCCGAGCTTCGAGCACATCGCCCTGCCGCGCTCTGAAAAAATGATCTGCGGCTGACCCCAATCATTCGGCATCATGCCAACGTCGCGGACCCACATTCCGTGGGCGAAACCGGTCCCCATCGCCTTGACGACCGCCTCCTTAGCCGCAAAACGCATGGCGAGAAACCGCGCCGGCCGCTTGGCCCGCTCGAACAGTTCGCGCTCGGGATCGAGCAGCAACCGATCCGCAAAATGTTGCCCGAACCGATCCCAGCTACGCTCGATCCGGGTGAGTTGCACAACATCCGTTCCGATGCCGAAAATCACTGCCCACGGGCCTCGAGCATGAGCCGCTTCATATCGGCGACGGCTTTCGCAAGACCGTCGAAAACGGCGCGCGCAATGATTCCGTGGCCGATGTTGAGTTCGACGATCTCAGGGATAGCCGCGACGGGTTGCACATTGTGATAGTGCAGCCCATGCCCAGCATGCACCGTCAAACCAAGAGCCGCGCCGTGCTCGGCGGCAGCTCGAATCCGCTCGAGCTCCGCCGCGCGCGCAGGCATAGTCGGCGCATCGGCATACGTGCCCGTGTGCAGCTCGACGACGGCAGCACCGCACGCGATGGCCGCCTCGAGCTGCCGTTCTTCGGGATCGATGAACAGCGACACGCGAATACCCTTTTCCGAGAGCCGCGTGCAAGCGTCGGTCACCTTCTGGCGATGTGAGACAACGTCGAGGCCGCCTTCAGTCGTGAGCTCTTGGCGGCTCTCCGGCACGAGGCAGCAATCCGCGGGTACCGTTTTGACCGCGATGCCGATCATTGCATCCGTGACGGCCATTTCGAGATTGACACGCGTCTGCAGAACCTCGGTCATCACCGCAAGATCGCGATCTTGAATGTGCCGGCGGTCTTCTCTGACATGAATCGTGATGCTGTCGGCACCCGAGCGCTCCGCGAGCAACGCCGCGTCCACGGGATCCGGATATCGCGTTCCACGTGCCTGGCGCAACGTGGCCACGTGGTCGACATTAATGCCCAGCGCTATTGATGATGCATGACTCACGTTTCCAGCCCTCTGCCTACGACCTCACGCATGACCGAGCGAGTTTTCAGCGGCCGCTCGCCGAGGTAGACATTTAGCAGCCGCGCCAGCAGGCGCTTCGCCGCACGCAGCGACTGCTCGTCCGCGAGGGTTTCCTCACGCAGCGCGATCAAATCTTGGCCGAGGAAGGTGTCATCGCCATTGCCCGACCCGGTATGCACGCACGCGCCCCGCTCCGCCTCGAACCGATAGGACAAACCCGGCTGAATGGGCTCGCCGGTATCCACGTCGTGGCCCAGCTCGGCAGCATAGCCGAGCGCCTGCAGCAAGCGCAGCTCGAAAAGCCTAAGCGCCCGCGCCACGCTCGACGGGGTCATCAAATCGGATAGGCAGCGACTATAGCAGGAAAAAATCTCTGCGTTGGGATCACCTCGGGCTGTTAGACGCAGCAGCAGCTCGTTCAGATAAAAGCCTGCCAGCAGCGACCTTCCCGCCAACGGTGCAGCGGCATGCTCGAGCTCCACATGCGTCAGTCGGCCGAGCTCGCCACGCCTTACCCAGGACACTCGCAGCGGCAAAAACGGCTGCAGGAGTGCGCGCTGCCCTTTGTAGGCGCGGCGAGATCCTTGCGCGACCAAAGTCACTAGACCGTGACGCTCCGACAGACAATCCAGCAGCTGGCTCGTGTTGCGATAGGCTCGCTGGTGCAGCACGTAGCTACGCTCGAGGTGTACTTGCTCGCGCTCGCTCACGAAACGTCGAAGCCAAGATTCCTGAGCTCGCGCTCGCTATCCGACCAACCCGCACGTACTTTGACCCAAAGCTCGAGATGCACGCGGCGGCCGAGCAGCTCCGTGATCTCGATCCGCGCGGCACGGCCGATGGCTTTGAGCACACGCCCGCCCTTACCGATCACGATGGGCTTGTGGCTATCCCGCTCGAGCCAGATCAGCGCGTGCACGAGAATCTGACCCCCTTCGGTCTCGCCGACATGCTCGACCTCGACAGTCAAACCATAGGGCACCTCT
>JAOTTJ010000098.1 GCA_029864465.1 Gammaproteobacteria bacterium
CGATCTGCGCGAGACGCTCGGCCAGCGCCGTGGCGATCGTCGCCATGCGGACGGGGTCCATATACGTATGCGGGTTTCCGAGCGGATGTACGTCGCCGAGGGCGCGGTCGGCAACTCCGCCTACGTCGACAAGCTCGACCTGTGCGGCGAACTCGAAATAGCCGGGACGCCCCGGAAGGATCCCGGGATTCGCGGACTGGCGAACCGCGACGGGGAGCCAGCCGAGCTCGAGGTCTGCACCGATAGCAACGAGCAGGTCGGCGCCGCGCAGCGCGCGCATCATGCTCGGGCGCGCCTGCAGGAAATGCAGATCGCGGTCCGGGGGAGCCAGGATCTCGATCGTTGCATGCTCATGAGCGATCTCTCGCACGAGCATGCCGCCGGTCGAGCTCGTCGCGACGACATCGATAGCGGTGACTGTGCGTGCGGCGAGCACCAACAAGAGAATCGCGAGCTTCATGGTCGTCGGCCTTGGTGTTCTCGTCAGGTTCATGAGGCCGTTAGAAACGATGTGCGCCGTGCGTGCCCATGCTCAGGAGCCACTGTAGCCAGATCGTCTCGAATTCTTCTCGTGCGCCGTCGGTCGTCAGTATGTCGCTACGCGAATACTGCAAGCGCAGACGTGAGAACTCGGTCGGCGTCCACGTCAGCACGCCCGTCCAGCGATCCGAGACGCCGAAACTCTCTCGGATGTCGCCGGTGATCTCGTTCGTGCGCCCCAGGGTGTCGTAGCGCAAACCAAACTGCCAGCGTGGCGCGAGGCCGTATATTCCTTGGATGTACATGCCATCGGTCGTTAATTCGCGTGCGTTACCGATTTCGGTGGGGTCGCCTGCGCGGACCAGAAGATCTTTCGTCGATCGCAGGTATTCGGCTTGGAGGTTGAAGTCCCGGTAGCCGTATGCGCTCGCGTTGTCGTATTTGTAAACGACATCGATACCCCAAAGTGCCGCATCGCCTTCGAGACCTGTCTCGAACAGTGGCTCCTCGTGAATCTCCTGATGCTGTCGGCCGCGAATATACGAGGCGCCAATCCGCAGAGCGTGATCGTAGCCGAGCTCTGGCGATAGTTTTGCAAACAACGAGTAAAGGCGCGGCCCGTCTTTCTGATCGCTCAGACCCAGCGCTTGTCGCTCGTCATCCTCGCTAACGAACGCGCTGAGCCGGTCTTGATCGCCCTGTAGAAGCTCGGCACCGAAGACTGTGTAGATGGGCAGATCGGGAAGCCAAGTTAGCTGCAGTCCGGTATCTTGCAGGCCGTGACCGCCGAGCAGGTTCTGGTAGGCCAGGTTCTGGTCGACGAAGTCCCAAACATGTGGATGCTGGTTGTTCAGATAGCCGATATCGCTCAAGAACTTGCCGGCCTTGAGCCGCAGACCGGCTGGCAAGCTGCGGGTCGCAAACCAGGCCTCTTCGATCTCGATCTCGCCGCCCGATTCGAGTGCCAGATAGACGGCGGCGTCGAAGTAGGGATCGACCGCCGCGGTGAAGGCGACCTCCGTTTCGCGCAGATTGAAGCCATTTGATATATCAGCCCCGTGCACATGATCGTGCTCGGTCTCACCGTGAGCACCGAGCGAGGGCTGGGCGGCTTCGTTGACAAGAATGTTGCCGTTTCCGCTGCCGTCGTCACGATAATAGCCGCCGTCGAGAATCACGGAGATCTGCGGATTGAAAGCATTGCCGACGGTCACGCTCCCGCCCTGCGGTGTGGCGGCAGTCCTTTGTGCCGCAACTGAGCGCGTCGGCTGAGTTTCAGCGGACGTGGCTGCACGTTCTGCTGCCTCCAGGCGCTGCTCGAGCTCGGCGATGCGTTGCTCGTAGTCAGTTCTGAGCGCTTCGATCAGAGTGCGCAGCTCGGCGATCTCATCGTTGTTCTGAGCGACCGCGGATGCTGCGGTCCCGAGGGCAACGATTGTCATCAGCACCATACTGATGCGCCGGCAGCCACGCCGAAGTCGATAGTTTCGATTCACAACTGGTACCCCCGTTCGGCGGCAGTACGTGACCTATTCCGACCGATCGCGCGCTGCAGCCGTTCCCGCCAGCTTACCGAAAACGGAGCCCGACATGAGGCCCGTACCGCCCGGGTAGTTGTGGTAAAAAATGCCGCCGACGAGCTCGCCGGCCGCATAGAGGCCGGGGATGGCTTTGAGATCCGTGTCGATAACTCGCGCGTCGGTGTCGACACGCAGCCCGCCGAACGTGAACGTGATACCGCACGTCACGGCGTAAGCCTCGAACGGCGGCGTGTCGAGGGTGTTGGCCCAGTTCGACTTATCGACCGCCAAGCCCTGCGTGTTGCGGCCGTCCTTGACGTTGGGATCGAACGAAACATTCTGTTGCACGGCAGCGTTGTAGCCCTCGATTTCATTGATGCAGGCTTGTGTATCGACGCCCTCGAGCTTCGCGGCAAGCTCCTCGATCGTATTTGCTGTTTCCTTGGTTATTTGACGGATGCGGTACTCGTCGCGAAGCAGGTGCGTAACCTTTGCATCGAAGATCTGCCAGGCGAAATAGCCCGGCTGTTTCATGATCTCAGCGCCGTATTTCGCATAGGTGTAGTTGCGAAAATCCGCACCTTCGTCGACGAAGCGTCTGCCGTCGGCGTTGACCATGATGCCGAATGGGTAGGAGTGCTTCTGGAACTGATCACCCACGGCGAGATCGCCGAATTCGGGCGCGTTTTGATCCCAGCCGACTGCGTGACAGCCCGACCAGTTGCCGTAAGGGGCTGCACCGATGTCGAGCGCCATGCGGATACCGTCGCCCGTGTTGAAACGCGTTCCGCGGACTTTGGCGATTTCCCAGCCGGGCCCTAGGTAGCGCGTGCGCCATTCGGGGTTGGCTTCGAAGCCGCCGGCCGCGAGCACGACGGCCTTGGCCGGAACCGTCTCGGGCGGGCCTCCTGCGCGACGCACGACGACACCTGTGACGTTGCATCCGTCGGTCGTGAGCCCGGTGACCCGGGCCTCGTATTCGATCGTAATGCCGCGGCGCGTGCAGCCCTGCGTCAGGCTGTCGACGAGACCCGGCCCACCGCCGATCGACTCGACCGTGAGCCCACCCCAGAACTTGAACTTGCCCTCGATCTTGAAAGCTTGGCGGCCATAGATCGGGATGAAGCGCACGCCTTTCTCGCGCATCCAGAGCATCGTTTCCTTCGAGCGCCGCACGAGCAACTCGACGAGGTCGGCGTCGCAGCGAAATTGCGTGACGCGATACATGTCGTCGAAGAATTGATCTTCGTCGTACGTGCCGAAATCCGTCATCGCGATGTCGTCGTCGCCCAAGTCGGGCATGAGGTCCTTGAGATCCTCGACGCCGTCATAGGCGAAGCGAAATGCGCCGGCCGTGAAGCGGCTGTTGCCGCCGCTCTCGTCCTCGGGTGCGCGCTCGAGCACGAGCACGTTCGCGCCGTTTTCCTCCGCCGCAAGTGCAGCGCAGAGCGCGGCGTTGCCGCCGCCTACTACGATGACGTCGAAGTTCTGCATTTTCTCGATGGCCCCTCTGCGGTCGCTCCGGCGATTCGCCGGCGGCCAATTGTCGCCGGTAGAGGGTCATGCTGGCCAGTGGATGCCGACATTCGACGTGCCGGGGTGTTTTGACACTTCGAGATGTGGCCGATAACCTTCGACAGGACTATTTGCCTACTCACGAGGTGGCCGGCGCGATGTCGGCCCTGACTTCATGGTCTCAGTCCCCGTCGAGAGCCGGCTCCAAGCGGCTGGATCGTTGATCCACTGCTACCAGCGGTTACGCGAGCTCAGCCTCGAATTTACCGCTCCGCTCGCCATCGAGGACCAGGTCGTACAGACGATCCCCGAGGTCAGCCCGACGAAGTGGCATCTCGGCCACACGACGTGGTTCTTCGAGACGTTCTGTCTGGCGTCGCGAGAACAGCGCCACGAGCCGTACGATGAGCGGTATCAGTTCCTGTTCAATTCCTACTACCAGACGGTCGGTGCCATGCACGGGCGCCCGCAGCGTGGTCTGCTGAGCCGCCCGACGGTAGCCGAGATTCGAGCTTATCGTGAGCACGTTGACGATCGCATGATGGAGTTGCTCACCGTACACGAAGACGACGAAGAGCTCGCGTTCCTCGTGACACTCGGGCTGCATCACGAACAGCAGCATCAGGAGCTCATGCTGACGGATATCAAGCACGTGTTCTACAGCAATCCACTCTATCCAGTCTACCGATCGAATCCGTCGTCCGGGTCGACCGTCTCGCAACCGCTGACGTTCGAGTCCATCGTAGGAGGGCGTCGCGAGATCGGCGCATCGACGACTGGTTTTGTTTTTGACAACGAGACGCCGCGCCATGCGATATGGCTCGAGGATTTTTCGCTTGCGAATCGACTCGTCACGAACGCCGAATTCGCGGAGTTCATCCGAGATGGCGGCTACGGCGATCCCGCTCTATGGCTCTCTGACGGCTGGTCGGCGATTCAATCGTATGGCTGGACCGGTCCGCTTTATTGGTCGGAGGATGGCGAACGCGAGTTCACGCTCGCGGGCTGGCAGCCGATCGATCCAGCGGCACCCGTGTGTCACGTCAGTTTCTATGAAGCCGACGCCTTCGCCAGATGGGCCGGCCGTCGCCTGCCCACCGAGGCGGAATGGGAGATTGCGGCCGATCCGTGTTTTGTCAGCGGTAATTTTCTCGACTCTGGCCGACTCCATCCTGCCCCGGCCGAGTCGGGAGCTTCTCGAAGCCAGCTGTTCGGCGATGTCTGGGAGTGGACGACCTCAGCCTATGCGCCTTATCCTGGATTCAAGCCGCTCGCGGGGTCGCTTGGCGAGTACAATGGCAAGTTCATGTGCAATCAGATGGTCGTTCGCGGCGGTTCTTGCGTGAGCCAGCGTGATCATCTGCGCTCCACTTATCGCAGTTTCTTCTATCCGCACGATCGCTGGCAGTTCCTCGGCTTTCGGCTCGCAGCGGACGCTTAGAAGGCGGTTCGCTCGATGACCCAGGCCCGCGCTGCGCTCGTCAGAGCGAACGAGATCGCGCCATCGCTCGAGGATGACGCTGAAGATGTCGTGGCAGGCCTCACGGTGCCGCAAAAGCGGATCGCGCCGAAGTATTTCTACGACGAAGCTGGATCTCAGTTGTTCGACGAGATTTGCGAGCTGCCCGAGTACTATCTCACGCGAACCGAGCGCTCCATCATGGAGCGAAATCTCGATGAAATGGCTGCGCTGATCGGACCTCGTGCGGCCGTCATCGAGTTCGGCAGCGGCTCGAGTAGAAAGATTCGCCAGCTGCTCGATAATTTGGACGGGCCCGTCGCATACGTTCCTGTTGATATCTCCGAAGCGTATCTGACAGATATGGCGACAGCGCTGGCAAGGGACTACCCGGATCTGCAGATCCTTCCCGTATTCGCCGACTTTACGCGGCCATTCGACCTGCCGTCCTACACCGTATCGCCTTCGCGAAATCTCGTTTTCTTTCCTGGATCTACGATCGGTAACTTCGAACGTGCGCAAGCGCAATCTCTCCTCGAGGTTATGCGTCACGAAGCAGGACCGGGCGGGGGGCTGCTGATCGGTGTCGATCTCAAGAAAGATCCGGCCATAGTTCGTGCGGCCTACAACGACAGCGCCGGCGTGACGGCGGCGTTCAATCTGAACGTGCTACGGCGCTTGAACGCCGAGCTCGACGCAGATTTCGATCTCGACGGCTTTGGGCATGAAGCTGTGTACGACGCGCTCGAGGGAAGAATCGAAATGCGGCTCACCAGTCTGAGGAAACAACGTGTCAGCATCGCCGGACACGGAGTCGATTTTCTCGCCGACGAGCACATCGTCACCGAGTACTCGCACAAATACTCCCAGGACGAGTTCGCCCAGCTAGCAACAGCGGCGGGTCTAGAGCCGGTCCGCGCCTGGCGCGATGAGCGGGCGCTCTTCAGCGTCCAATACCTGACCGTCCCGAGCTGACCTATCGGCCTGCGTCGCGCTGTGACAATCGGCGCAGTCGTCCGGTCTACGGTGCAGGGAGTGTCCGGGCGCAGCAAAAGCGCTGGCTTCGATAACGAATAAGATCAGGGAGCCTAGCTAGTGGATGCGCCTAAATTTCCAAATTTGAGACTCGAGGATTGGCGTGCAACTCGCGATGCGTTGGCCGACTATGCGCGCGTGCTGGGGTATTTTCGCCGCGAGCTCATGCCGCCGCAGAAGCATTGGTGGCACATCACGCTCAGCGTGTCCGCGAGGGGGCTGACGACGACAACGATGCCGAGCGGGTCCGGTGCCGTCGAGCTGACGCTCGACCCGTCTCAACATCGCGTCGAGGTCGTTTTCAGCGACGGGCGCGCCGAGTCGATACCGTTGCGCGGCCAAAGCGCGAGTGATCTGTGCAACGCGATCGGTGGCGTGCTGCAGAATGACGGTATGCAGATCTCGCCCAGCGCCGCGTTTGCCGAAGCCGAATATGCCTACGACCGTGCGGCCGCATCGCGTTATTGGTCCGCGCTCATTGCCGTCGATTTGGCCTTCAAGGAATTCAAGGGCACGCTGCGCGAAGAGACGGGGCCTGTGCACATCTTTCCGCATCACTTCGACGTGAGCCTCAACTGGTTTTCTGGGCGACGCGTGCCCGGCGTCGATCCAGCCGATGCCGAGAATGCCGACGAGCAGATGAATTTCGGTTTTGTTACAGGTGACAGTAGCGTTGCTGAGGCCTATTTCTATGCGACGGCCTATCCGTTGCCGGACGGCCTCACGCACCGTGAGCTTCCCGAGGGGGCTTACTGGCACACGGAAGGTTTTACGGGCGCCGTGATGCCCTATGCGCTTATTGCCGGGACGCGCGACGGGCGTGCACGTTTGTTGGACTTTTTATCAGCCGCGCAACAAGCTGGCGCCGAACGAATGCGCTGAGGTGCGCGGAGAAAGGGGAGCCTAGTGAAGAAAGCCAAGATTGCTGATTGGGACGAGCTCGTCCCTCTCGAGCCTGCCTACGCGCTCGTCGCCAACGTCGATCTCGTGGTGATTCGGTGGGCGGAACAGGATGAGGTTTCGGTGCTCTATGGACGGTGCCTGCACCGCGGTGCTTTGCTGTCCGATGGCCACGTCGCCGGAGACAATCTGATTTGCGGCGTGCACAACTGGGATTACGGCTATCGCACGGGCGTCAGTTCCTATAAGCCGAGCGAACGTCTGCAGCGCTTCGAGGCGTGGATCGAGGACGGCGCGGTCTACGTCGACGCGCACGAGATCGCGGCCTGGGAACGGGACAATCCTCAACCCTATGCGCGCGACGCCTATTTGGGCCTCTATGCGGATCATCACGGTGTGCCCACGGAGCCGCACGTCGGCTACATCCAGGAGCTTGCCAAGAACGGTCTAGATCGGGTCGGTCATCATGGACGCGTCGGTGCAATGGGCGTGCCCAGAGATCAACTGCCGCAGTGGGACGACATTCAGATCGTGACCGCGCAGCTGCACAAGCTGCCGCTGCTGGACGACGCGCCGGTTTCGACCGACGTCGTCATAGGGCCAGGTGCGCGCAAGCCGTTGCATCTCGCGATCCCCTTGTTCGTTTCGGATATGAGCTATGGAGCACTGTCCGAGGAGGCCAAGGTTTCGCTCGCCATGGGTGCGGAGCTCGCCGGCACGGGTATCTGCTCTGGTGAGGGCGGCATGCTTCCCGAGGAGCAAGCTGCCAACTCGCGCTATTTCTACGAGCTTGCCTCGGCGCGCTTCGGCTACTCGATGGACAAGGTGCAACGCTGTCAGGCGTTTCACTTCAAGGGTGGCCAGGGTGCCAAGACCGGCACGGGCGGACACCTGCCCGGTGCGAAGGTCAAAGGCAAGATCGCGGACGTGCGCGGGCTAGCCGAAGGCGAGAGCGCGATCTCGCCACCGACGTTCCCGGATTGGAGCGGCGTTGCAGACTTTCGGCAGTTCGCCGAGGAGGTCCGCGCGGCGACCGGCGGCATTCCGATCGGCGTCAAGCTCTCGGCGCAGCACATCGAGCGTGACATCGCTGCGGCGCTGGAAATCGGCGTCGATTACATCATTCTGGACGGTCGCGGCGGCGGCACGGGCGCGGCGCCGCTGCTGTTCCGCGACAATATCTCCGTGCCGACGATCCCGGCGCTCGCGCGCGCGCGGCGATTCCTCGACGAGCAGGGTGTCGAGAACGTCAGCCTGGTCATCACGGGTGGACTTCGGCTGCCTGCCGATTTCGTCAAGGCGCTCGCGCTAGGTGCGGATGCGATTGCCGTATCCAACGCGGCAATGCAGGCGATCGGCTGTCTCGGCATGCGTGCCTGCCACACGAACAACTGTCCCGTGGGAATTGCGACGCAAAAGGAGCACCTGCGCGAGCGCCTAGACGTTCAGATCGGCGCGCAGCGCCTGAGTCGGTTTTTCACCGCGGCGACGGAGCTCATGCAGGTCATGGCCCGAGCCTGCGGCCATTCGCGGTTCGATGAGTTCTCGCAAGAGGATCTCACGACTTGGAAGCGAGAGATGAGCGATCTGACGGGTATTCGCTTTGGCGGCGTCGGGGCGTCTGACTGATGCGATCATTTGGTGGCCACGACGGGATCGGAGAAGAGCAGAATGAATCGCAACGAATTGGACTGGCTCAAGGTTCTCGGGCAGGGCGAGCTTGCAGAGGGCCGCGTGAAACCCGTGACCTGCGCACAGCGCACGTTGTGCATGACGCATTTCGACGGAGAATACGGCGCGCTCGATAACCGCTGCCCGCACCAGGGCGGGCCGTTGGGCGAAGGCTCCATCGAGAACGGCTTGCTGCGCTGCCCCTGGCACGGCTGGGATTACCACCCGCTGACCGGCAAGGCGCCGGGCTTCGATGACGGGGTCGAGACCTTTCCGGTCGAAACGCGCGACGACGGCATTTACGTTGGTTTCCCCAAGCCCAGCTCGCACGTTCGAACCGTGGGCGACGTGTTAGTCGAAACGATGGTCAACTGGGGCGTCAAGCAGGTCTTCGGGATGGTTGGGCACTCGAACCTCGGGATCGCGGACGCCGTTCGCATCGCGGATCAGGCCGGCGACCTCGCGTATTACGGAATTCGTCACGAGGGCGCGGCGTCGTTCGCGTGCTCGGCTTACGGCAAGCTTACCGGCCGGCCGGCTGCGTGTCTGTCGATAGCCGGTCCTGGGGCGACCAATCTTCTGACCGGTCTGTGGGATGCAAACGTGGATCGCTCCCCGGTTATCGCATTGACCGGTCAGGTCGATTCGCAGGTGCTCGGGCCTGGCGCGTTCCAGGAGGTCGATCTGCAGGCCGCGTACGGCAAGGTCGCTCAATGGGCGCAACCCGTATTGCACACCAGCAAGCACGCCGAGCTCATGAGCCTGGCATGCAAGAGCGCGGTTCTTAACCGGGGCGTGTCTCATCTAATTTTGCCCGACGAGGTGCCCAACCTACCGGCCGACGGCGCGTCGGCCGCAACACCGAACGGACGGGTCGCGCCGCTTGAGATCGCGCCGCCCGCTCAGTCCGTCGACGAGGCAGTTGCGCTACTGAAGAAATCGAAGCGACCGGTCATCATCGTCGGCCACGGTGCGCGCTTCAATATGCCTGGCATCATCGCGCTGGCCGAGCATTTGAGCTGTCCCGTCATCACGACGTTCAAGGGGAAAGGCCTGATCGCTGACTCTCATCCGCTAGGCGGTGGCGTGCTCGGACGCAGCGGCACTCCGATCGCGAGCTGGGTCATGAACGAGTCGGAC
>JAOTTJ010000453.1 GCA_029864465.1 Gammaproteobacteria bacterium
GCTCTACCATCGCGCCCGTCACGACCTCGAGTGAGTCCGGGTTCAACAAGTCCGTCAGCTCGCCCTCGGCACGGTCTGGATCGGGGACCCTGAATAACCGGTCGTAGAGGCGCACTTCGACCGCAAGCGCGTGGGGCGCGGCTACCCAATGAATCGTGCCCTTGACCTTGCGCCCGCTCTGATCGGCCCCACTGCGCGTGGCCGGGTCGTAGCTGCAGCGCAGCTCTGTGACTTTACCGGAGGCATCCTTGATGACCTCCTCACATTTAATAATATATCCGTAGCGCAGCCTGACCTCGCCACCGGGAACGAGGCGGAAAAATTTCCTCGGCGCATCCTCGAGAAAATCGTCCTGCTCGATGTAGATCTCACGGCAGAACGGCACGAGGCGTGCACCGAGTTCCGGGCGATTCGGATGATTGGCTGCCTCCATCTGCTCTTCTTTGTCCTCGGGGTAGTTCTCGATGACGATCTTTAGCGGCTTAATGACGGCAAAGCGTCGCTGCGCATGCTCGTTGAGGTCCTCGCGCACGCACGTCTCCAGCGCGCCGAGCTCGATGACCTGATAGCTCTTGCTGATGCCGACTCGGCTGATGAACTCGCGGACCGCCGCCGGCGTGTAACCGCGACGGCGCATACCCGAGAGCGTCGGCATGCGTGGATCGCCCCAGCCGTCGACGTGACCGTCATCGACGAGCCGCTTGAGCTTACGCTTGCTCATGACCGTGAACATCAGATTGAGCCGCGAGAACTCGATCTGTTGTGGTCGGTTCGGCACAGGCAGCTGCTCGATGAGCCAGTCGTAGAGCGGCCGATGATCCTCGAACTCCAGGCTACAGAGCGAATGCGTCGTGCCCTCGAGCGCGTCGGACAGCGTATGCGCGAAGTCGTACATCGGATAGATGCACCACTGATCGCCCGTGCGCTGGTGAGCGACCTTACGCACGCGATAAAGCGTCGGATCGCGCAGGTTCATGTTTGGCGCAGCCATGTCGATCTTCGCGCGCAGGACATATTGCCCCTCGTCGAACTCGCCATTCTTCATGCGCTCGAACAAATCGAGGTTTTCTTCGAGCGAACGATTGCGGTCGGGGCTCTCGCGACCGGGCTCGGTCAAGGTGCCGCGGTAGGCTCGGATCTCCTCCGCAGTCAGGCTGTCGACGTACGCCTTACCTTGCTTGATAAGATCGACGGCTAGCTCGTAGAGGCGCGGAAAGTAATCGGAAGCATGCCTGAGCTCCGCCCACTCGTAGCCGAGCCAGCGCACGTCATTCTCGATCGCCTGGACGAACTCCATATCCTCTTTCTCGGGGTTCGTATCGTCGAAACGTAAGAAGCACGTGCCGCCGAACTCCTTGGCGATCTCGAACGAGATGCAGATAGCCTTGGCATGGCCGATATGCAGATAGCCGTTGGGCTCGGGCGGAAACCGCGTCTGCACCCGCCCACCGTTCTTACCGTTGGCGATATCCGCCGCAACGATCTGGCGAATGAAATCCTTGCCTGGCTGGTGCTCGTCGTCCATGCGCGTAATTGTCGTCGATGACGCGGGTCTGGCACAATTCGAGGCTTCTGACGATTCTTCACCGCGCCAAGCTCAGGACGTAGTCATGCAGCGACGAACCTTCCTCTATGGCGGCATGGGCGCGTTGGCCGCCTGCAGCCAACCGGCAACGGAAAACAGCACGACGACACGCTCGGAGGAGCGGCATTCCTGGCGTATGGTGACCTCGTGGCCGGCGAATTTTCCCGGACACGGCGTATCGGCAAACCGGCTCGCACGGCGCATCGAGCAGCTCTCAGGCGGGCGCATCGAGATTCAGATCTTCGCCGCCGGCGAGCTCGTGCCGGCGTTCGAGGTGCTAGATGCGGTGTCACGCGGCACGATCCAGCTCGGCCACAGCGCGCCGATTTACTGGCGCGGCAAGTTACCTGCTGCGCAAGTCTTCGGCAGCATCCCCTTCGGCATGCTCGCGGACGAGTTCAACGCCTGGATCTATCACGGCGGCGGCATGGAGCTCTGGCGTGAGGCCTATGGCGCGCAAAACGTCGTGCCTTTTCTCGCCGGTCAAACCGGCCCGCAGATGGGCGGCTGGTTCAATCGCGAGATCAATAGCGCGAACGACCTCGTCGGCCTGAAGATGCGCATTCCCGGCCTCGGCGGCGAGGTTATGCAGCGCGCTGGCGTGCTACCGATCAATCTCCCTGGCTCGGAGATCTACACGGCGCTTCAGACGGGGGCCATCGATGCGACCGAATGGGTCGGTCCATACAATGATCTCGCGTTCGGCTTGCACGAGGCTGCCTCGTATTATTACTACCCCGGCTGGCAAGAGCCCTCCGGCGCGCTCGAGTTGCTGGTTTCCGCCGAGGCCTACGCCTCGCTGTCCGAGGAGCTGCAGGAAATCATTGCCACAGCCTGCATGGCCGAGGCGGACT
>JAOTTJ010000454.1 GCA_029864465.1 Gammaproteobacteria bacterium
CCGGGCCGATGAGGCGGGTCTTCTGCGGTTGACCGGCGAGGCGCCAGTAGGCCTTGGCTATTTTCAGTGCCGTCTCGACGGATTCAGAGCCCGAGTTCGTGAAGAAGACGTGATCGAGACCGGCAGGAGTCATTGCCTTGAGCCGGTTGGCGAGCGCGAACGCGAGCGGGTGGCCGAACTGAAACGCCGGCGCGTAGTCGAGCTCGCGCAGCTGGCGGTTCACGGCCTCGGCGATCTCCGGCCGATTGTGGCCGAACCCGCAGCACCAAAGGCCCGACATCGTGTCGAGGATCCGCCGCCCCTCGGCATCGATGTAATAGCAGCCCTGGGCCGACTCGATGATGCGCGGGTTGTCCTTGAACTGCCGGTTGCCGCTGAACGGCAGCCAATAGGCTTCGAGCTCCGCGTGCGCGGTGAGGATATCTGTGGCGTGCTGCTGTCTGGCTGAGTCCGGCATTGGGATCCCCTTACCGCAAGAACACCAATATAAATGATCGATGGGCGGGCTGCACCAGGCAGCTGAGAATTACCGTTACGACATCGCAAGCGCAGCTCGCAGAGCGACGGCCGGATTCAGATAACCACGGTACATTGCCGTGGGCTCACGAGTGCCGCCGAGCAGCCCATAAACTGCGGTCTGCGCCGTACGTACCGAGTACTCGACTGTGAAAACCGTGTCCTCGGGAACCTCGCAGAATTGCCCGAGAAAAGCGAGGTTGCTCGTGCCTGCGGGGAGCACCGGTGGCCTGTCGCCACGGGACCGGGCCATGAACTGACTGGTAATGTACGGCATCATGCACGGCACGCAGTTAGCCGAGCCGAGAATTCGCTGCTCGGTATCGCCGACGGGTAGATGATGGAAGAGCTCCTCGAGAATCTCCCATCCGCTGCATGCCGACATCGGTTTACCGACGCGGTCGCCGGGCCTGTCCGGATGCAGCGCATAGCCCCAGAAGACCCAGGTATCGGCGGGCTGATTGAGAAAATGGGGCTGATAGGCCAATACGACCGACATCAGCCACGTCGAGTCCTTGATCGTGACCAGTCCTCCCGTGCCGGCCGGGTTGCCAGTGAAGCGTTCCATGAACTCGAAGAATGTGGGGTCGGTCAGCGTGACGGTGAACGACTCCCAGCTGCTTTTCGGCACATCACCGCAGAAGATCTCCGGCCGCCCGAACGACTCCCCACGCTTTGCGATGTTTCGCCAGAGCGCCCAGGCGCCGCGGTCCGGCTTTAGCTCGACCGTCGGCGGGCGCGTCATCGATCCGAGTGCGAAATCCTCGGTCATCGATCCGAGCGTGACGAAGACGAGATCGCGCTCGCCGACTTGGATCCGGCTCGGGTCCGCGCCGTCATCGAGGACGATTCCGGTGACGGCGGTTGTCGCGGAATCGTCTGAGAAGTCCAGATCGAGCACTGCTACCTCTGTAGCTAGATTGACGCCTTGCTGCTCGAGCCAGCGGGTCAGCGGCAGGATCAGTGAGTCGAACTGGTTGTAAGTCGTTCGATGGATGCCCTCGAGCCTGTTGAAGCCTGGCATCAGATGCATAAACCGCCGCATGTAGCGGCGCATCTCGGCGACGCTATGCCACGGCTGGAACCCGAACATCGTGCACCACATGAGCCAGAAGTTCGTCTCGAAAAAACCGGGCGAGAAAAATTCCTCGATAGTCACACCGGCTAGGCTGGCCTCGGATCGCGAAAGGAGCGTGCTCAGCCGCCATTTGTTGCGCAGGTTGAGGCCGAGTGGCGGCGCCTCGATCTTCTTGCCGGCGGCTACGAGCCGGGCCTTAGACGAAGTGATAATTCTCCGAGTGAACGCATGGATCTCATCGGTAACTGAGGTGTCCGGGTCCGTTAGCGACGGGATGTTGGCGAAAAGATCGAACGTACAGGCGAAATGGCGCTCGAACATCCGCCCGCCGCGGATTACGTAACCATCGATTGCGTTGCCTGCACCGTCCAGGCTGCCACCGAGCCGGTCGGTCTGCTCGAGCACATGGATGCGCTCGCCGGGCATGCCGCCGTCGCGAATGAGGAGGGCCGCGGCCGCAAGGCCTGCAATGCCGCCGCCGACGATATAGGCGTGACGGGAAGCGTCCAGATCGGCTGAAGAATGTTGCATATAGTAAGGACGGCCTCTGTGGACTCCGTAGATGGACGCTTCACGGGAACGTCGGATAGCCGCTTCGTTTGCTGTCGATGCATGTTAGCAAGCGTGTGCTCGCGACGTCGCACGGTCTAACGTACCAAGCCGCGTTCCGTCGACTGCGTGCGCCGGACGTTGGTAGGAGGGGCATTCCCTGCATCTCGTGAACCAGGCCCCTTATCCGCGGAGCCCGATCTACGACGCTCATCACAGCCTGCGCCGAAGGCTGGCGTCATGATCCTTACAGGTCGAGTCGATGCAAACGAGTGTCATTGTGGTCAGAG
>JAOTTJ010000455.1 GCA_029864465.1 Gammaproteobacteria bacterium
AGAGCGGCTCGAGTAGCTCGAGTAGTCCCGGTAGCGCCGGCGTTGCGCTCAACTCCGGGGACTGCGGCCCGATTACTCAATATGCCCTGGCTGGGGACCCAAGAGTTTTCTGCGGCGAGCCTCCGTTCGCCTATCCTGACGAGGAGGCCTTGTCGGCGATGACGACCCTGGAGCTCGTGCTCGACGTAGAACCTAACGATGTCGCGACCGCTGCGGCAATGCCGATCGATACGCTAATCTACGACGTCCTCAAAACGAGCATTGCGACGCCCGGCATGCTTTCCGCCGGCTCCGATGACATCGACATCTATATCTTCACTGCGTCGCAGGGCGTGCGCATCGACGTGGAGCTCTGCTACGACCGGCACTATCCGTGCGGTCAGCTGACACCGGAATCCACGATCGACGTGGATGTTGCGCACATCGAGGTCATGGATCAGTTCGGTACGCTGCTGGCGACGACCGCGAGCGATTCGGCGAACGGCAATCTGCTCTCGATAACAGTCGACGGTGGTGTGCCGTATTACGTGGCCGTCGTCGCCGGCAACCTGCCGACGACACAGAGCTACTACCTTCGCCTCTCTCGAGCCGCCCCGCCGGCGGAGCCGGCCCCCGCCGGATCATCGCAGCCGAATGCGCCAGACCTCAGCTTCTACAACGAGGCATCTCTGACAGGCGAGACCACGTTGACGGCGACCATTTACTGGGATGCACCGACGCTCAACACGGACGGCACACCATTGCTCGACTTGCAGGGCTACGTGCTGTACTACGGCAAAGTGCCAGACGATTCGGACCCTTATCAGCAACCAACCTACGATTATCAGCAACCGCTAGACCTCGGACTGTCTGCTTACACGCTGACGATACCGGACTACGGGACTTGGTGGATCGCGATCACAGCCGTCAACGCCGACGGCGTCGAGAGCGAGCCAAGTGTTGCACTCATGCTGACTTACGCGGTGCCCCAAAACACCTAGGAACGTCCCGCGACGTTTCGTGACTCCCTACAGCACCATGCACAGGCTCTGCGCTCGACTCCGGTCGAGCGCAGAATCGCCTTTATCTGTGCAGGTGAATCTCCGCGAGCATGCAGCGCAGGCTGCCTCCGCCGAACGTCTCTATCGTAGGGATCGGGACGCTGAGAAGCTTCCCATGGCGCTCGAGTCGGTAGATTTGCGAATCGTCCAGTGCCGAGAGGGCGCAGGCAGACAGTGTCATCACACGGCCATCCCGTCCCTCGAGCTCGAGCAGGTTCGCGGCAAAGTCGTGCATTTGATCGAGCTCGACCGCGACGATCTCCCGGCCCGAGTCTTCTAGCCGATGAGTAATTGCTTCGCGATCGGTCGGATCGGCGATCGCCTCCAGGCAAACGACCGCAAAGCTCGTTCCGACCGCCATGACGACGTTCGTGTGATAAATGGGCCTGCCGCTGTCGTCTAGAGCATCGAACGCAACGGGCGTGTAGCCGAGTCGATCGGCGAAATCATTCAGCACTTGTTCGTGCGTGCGTGGTGATCGGCAGGCATAGGCGACATGGCTGATGCGGTCGAGGACGAGACTGCCCGTGCCCTCCAGAAATAGTGCATGAGCCTCGTGGGCTGTGAGATCGACTGTGCGTGCGATTACGTAGCCGTGCTCGCGCTCGAGCGCATCAATGATCTGCCTACGCCGCTCTCGGCGCCGACTCGGCGCGAGCATGGGATAGAGAACCACTGTTCCGTCTGCGTGAAAGCTGACCCAGTTGTTCGGAAAGACCTCATCGGGACAGTCGCCCTCGAGACGGCCGTCAAAGGTGCAAACATGCACGCCTGCGGCTGTCAGCGCCGCAACGACGGCGTCGAACTCAGTTTGGGCACGCGCAGCCATTTCCTCGGTCGCGACCGCTGCCGACTGAAACGCATTCGAGGCGAGCGTCTCGGGGTTGCTCGCAAACGCGGCTGGTCGAACCATGAGCACGGCCTTCGCGGCTTGCTGCTCGACGGCTCGAGGCATAACCGATCAGGCTTCCTTGATGCGCGAGGCCTGGCGGCGCCCGCTCTCGGTCAAGATCTTCTTTCGCAGGCGGATGCTTTGGGGCGTGACCTCGACGAGCTCGTCGTCGTCGATGAACTCGAGCGCCTGCTCGAGCGAAAACACGACAGGTGGTGTCAAGAGTATGTTCTCGTCAGAGCCTGCCGCGCGGATGTTCGTGAGCTGCTTGGCCTTGGTCGGGTTCACCGGTAAGTCATTGCCGCGGCTGTGCGCGCCGACGATCATGCCGTCGTAAACTTCGGTGCCGTGGCCGATGAACAATGTGCCACGCTCCTGTAAATTGAACAGCGAGTAGGCCAACGCCTTGCCGTTGACCATGGAGACGAGCGCGCCGTTGATGCGTTGTGCAATCTCACCGCCCGCGCGCTCGGCATAGCCGTCGAAGACGTGATAGAGGA
>JAOTTJ010000003.1 GCA_029864465.1 Gammaproteobacteria bacterium
CGTACAGGACATGCTTGGCCGGAATCAGGTGCAGCTGCTTGAGCTCGGCACGGTCCTCGCGCGACAGCTCGACGTGGCGTACCGGCGTGCCGGCCTCGAGTCCCGTCTTGACGCGAGCGAGCAGATCACGCCATGCGATGGCTTCTTTTTCGTTTGCTTTGGCCTGACGCTCGGCGCGCTCGTGCGCTTTCGTCACCGTCTCGAGATCCGCGAGCAGCAGCTCCGTCTCGATGACGTCGATGTCGCCGGCCGGGTCGATCTGTCCGGCCACGTGAGTCACGTTCTCATCGGCAAAGCAGCGTACGAGATGCAGGATCGCATGCGTTTCGCGAATGTGCGCGAGGAACTGGTTGCCGAGCCCTTCGCCTTGGGAGGCGCCCTTGACGAGTCCGGCGATATCGACGAACTCAACAACGGTCGGCACGACCTTCTCGGGCTTCACGATGGTAGCGATCGCTTCGAGTTTCGGGTCGGGCACGCTGACGATGCCAACGTTCGGGTCAATCGTGCAAAATGGGTAGTTCTCGGCCGGAATTTCCGCAGCCGTGAGCGCGTTGAACAGTGTCGATTTGCCGACATTCGGCAGGCCGACGATGCCGCACTTGATACCCATCCGCTCAGTCGCCGGAATCCGTTGCGTCGGTGCCGGCTTGCGGGGGCGTCCCCCTGGCACGGGTGTGCAACTGCGTCTTGGCGCGCTCGGGACCGTCGCTCAGAAACACCGGGATCGCCTCGGCGCCAGCTGTGATCGCTTCTAACATGAGCTCGAGCTGCTCGGCCGTCGGGCGGCGGAGGACGTAACCCGAAACCTCGTCTTTGCGCCCGGGCCCCGGATGGCCGATGCCGAGCCGCAGCCGCCAAAACGCCTTGCCGATGTGGGCGACGATGTCGCGCATGCCGTTGTGACCCCCATGACCGCCGTCGAATTTCAGCTGCGCGCGCCCGGGTTCGAGATCGAGCTCGTCATAGGCGACGAGCATGCGCTCGGGCGGGATCTTGAAGTAGCTCAGCGTTGCAGCAACGGATCGGCCGCTGTTATTCATATAGGTCTGTGGCTTCAGCAGGCGAACTCGATCCGCCCCGATCGTGACGTCGGCGATTTCGCCCTGCAGACGCTTATCCGCCCTGAACGTGGCGCCACACTCGCGCGCGATGATGTCCGTGAGCCAGAAGCCGGCATTGTGGCGGTCCTCGAGATGCTCCGCACCCGGATTCCCGAGACCGACGATGAGCTCGATAGCCTGACTCATTGGAAGATCCTAACTGCTGCGCTGCGAAACACGAAGGCCGCCCTGGGGCGGCCTTCGGCAGCGAGATGCTCGGGGAATCAGTCGGAAGATTCTTTCGACGCTTCGCCTTCGTCCTCGGCAGGTGCCTCGGCCTCGCCCTCGGCGGCGGCTGCCAGAATCTCCTCTTCGGCGGCCTCGACCTCTTCTTCCTCGCGGCGCGGCGGGTTGATTGAAATAACGGCCGGGTCGCGCTCGTGAGCGAGATCGACGAAGGTCACGCCCTCCGGTGCGGCGACGTCCGACAGGTGCAGGAGCTGATTGAGCTCCATATGGCTAATGTCGAGCTCGATGAACTCGGGCAGGTCTTTCGGCAGGCACGACACCTCGATTTCCGTCATGAGGCGCGCGACCTCGCCGCCCTGCTGCTTGACGCCTATTGACGCTTCCTCGCCGAGGAAGTGGATCGGCACATTCAGCGTGATCTCCTCGTCCTCGAGAATGCGCTGGAAATCGACGTGTAGGACCTGTCGTTTGGCAGGGTGGCGCTGGACGTCTTTGACGATCACGGGCTGGGTGTTTTCGCCTTCCTTCAGCG
Source organism: Gammaproteobacteria bacterium (assembly GCA_029864465.1). Lineage (GTDB taxonomy): Bacteria > Pseudomonadota > Gammaproteobacteria > Steroidobacterales > Rariloculaceae > JAHEEM01. Next base: position 1,825 of record JAOTTJ010000003.1, read on the forward strand.
AGATGATGCTCGTGTAGAACGCCTCCTTCTCCATCTGGTGCATGAGGGTGTTCTGGTTCAGGGAAATCGCCCGCGGGTCGCGTCCGGCGCCGTACAGCACAGCCGGCACCATGCCGGTCCGGCGCAGGCGGCGGCTGTTGGCCTTGCCTTGCAGATCGCGTGATTCGAATTCCAGCTCGAAGCCCTTGCTCATGGCTCTCTCCTTCCGGGGGCGCGGATAATACCAAGAATTCCGACAAGTTTGGGGTCAGAGTCGAATTATCGGTTCGATAATTCGACTCTGACCCCGGTCGCGGACCCCAGTCTCGCTAATCGACGTATAACGAGCTCACTGACTCCGCGTCGCTGATACGCCGTAGCGTTTCGGCCAGCAGCTCGGAGACGCTGAGTTGGCGGATCGTGTCGCAGGCCTGAGCCGCCGGGCTCAGTGGGATCGTGTCGGTGACGACGAGCTCGTCGAGGACGGAGTTCTCCAGGCGCTCGACGGCCGGGCCCGACAGCACAGGGTGGGTAATATAGGCCACGACCCGCTCGGCGCCGTGCTGCTTGAGAACATCGCATGCTGCGCACAAGGTGCCGGCAGTATCGATGAGGTCATCAATCATGACGCAGGTCTTGCCGTCTACCTCACCAATGACATTCATGACTTCGGCCTGATTGGCCTGGGGACGGCGCTTATCGATAATCGCGAGACCCGCATCGTCGAGGCGTTTGGCCAGCGCCCGCGCCCGGACGACACCGCCGACATCCGGTGAGACGACGACCATCGAATCGTATTCCCGCTTCCAGACGTCGCCGAGCAGCACGGGCGAGGCGTAGACGTTGTCCACGGGCACGTCGAAGAAGCCCTGAATCTGGTCCGCGTGCAGGTCCACCGTGAGCACTCGGTCGATGCCGGCTGCGCCGATGAGCTTGGCCACGAGCTTGGATGTGATCGGCACGCGAGCTGCGCGCGTACGCCGGTCCTGGCGCGCGTAGCCAAAGTACGGAATCAACGCCGTGATTCTGCCGGCAGAGGCGCGCTGGCAGGCATCGGCCATGACGAGAAGCTCCATGAGATTCTCGTTAGTCGGGGGGCAGGTAGGCTGGATCAGGAATACGTCGCGGCCGCGGACGTTCTCCAGGATCTCGCAGTTGATCTCGCCGTCGCTGAAGCGTCCGACGCTGATCTTACCGAGCGGGATCCTGAGATGGTGCGCAATGTCCTGTGCGAGCTTGGGGTGGGCATTGCCGGAGAAAATCGTGATCGGTCCGAGATCCAAGCTCGCGCTCCTCTAATGTTTCTGTCGATAAATGGCTGGGGTGGCAGGATTCGAACCTGCGCATGACGGGATCAAAACCCGTTGCCTTACCACTTGGCTACACCCCAGGGGATAGGGCGCTATTGTGATGCCGCCGCCACGCTGGTTTCAAGGCGCCGGGTCAAAGCTGTCGACGACAATGCGAAACGCGAGTGGCCCGTGGCTCAGATCGATGCGCCGCGGCACGAGCACGCCAGCGGCGAGCTGATGGCTCACGAAGCTCAGCTGCCAGAGGCGCTGATCGAGCGCCGCGAGCAGGCTGTCCTCGCTGATGCGCGTTTGCGCGGAGTAATCGGGATCGGGCAAGCCAAGCAGCCAGCTCTTGAAGCTCGTGACCGGCAGCCACCAGCCAACGAGCTCGGAGAGCTGCGCCTCCGGCTCATCGAGGCTCCAGGTCTCGCCACGCGCCTCGACGACGAGTGCCTCGGCTGGACCCGAGACGCGCAGCATATTCGTACCCAACGGGCCGCGGACCGTCAACGCGAGCGCATCGGGCTCCTGCGACCACTGGAAACGGCCCTGAAATGCGCGCTCGCCGGTATCCACGGCGATACGGCCGCGCATTGCCCAAGATTGAAGTCCCATGAGGTAGTCGCGCCGCTCGTCGTAGCTCAGCTCGTCGCTACCCGGCTGCAGGTGCGTGCAGGCGGTCAACGTGGCGCCGACGATCAGCGCGGCTGCGAGCGACCCGCAGCGCCGGGTCATGGCCCTAGGCGTTTGCTGACGTCGAGCAGGAAGTCGCTGTCCGGGTGTGAGGCCAGCTCACGCTCGAGCAGCGACCGAGCCTCAGCTTCGCGGCCCATGGCCCAATAAACCTCGATGATGTGTGCGGCGACTTCCGGGTCCGGGAACAGCTCGAATGCGCGCTGCAGGTGCTCTAACGCCGCATCGTAGTCCCCTAGATGAAACAGTACCCAACCCATACTGTCGATGATTGCGGCGTTATCCGGTTCCAGCATCAGCGCCTGCTCGATGTAGCCGTAGGCTTCGTCGTGCCGGTCAAGCGAGTCCGTCAACAGATACCCCAGGGCGTTCAGGAGCCCTGCATCCTCGGGCGTGTCGGCAATGATCGCTTCTAACGCCGACGCCGCTCGGCGCAAGCGGCCTTGCTCCTGGTAAAGCAGTGCTTGCGCATAACGCAGCGACAGGTCGTCGGGATAGAGGCGCAGGCCTTCGCGCAGCAGGTCATCGGCCAAATCGAGCTCGTCGCGCCCGACAGCCGCCTGAGCACGAACGATGTAGATCTGCAGTTGCGCTTGCTCGAGAATGCGGTTCTCAGCGTGGCGCTCGAGCGCTTCGGTGATAACGGCCGACGCTTCGTCATGACGCTCCATGCGCAGCAGCAGATCGCTCTGCGAGACGAGCATCTCGATCTCATAGTCCGGGTTGCCGAGACCGAATTCCCGCAGGTGTTGCAGAGCGCCTTCCTGATCCCCGAGCTGGGTATAGAGCACGTTCGCGGCGCGCAGCTGTGCCTCCACGACGTTCGATCCGCTCGTGACCCGGGAATAGGAGCGCAATGCCTGCAGCGGCTGCTCCTCGGTCTCGGCGATGCGGCCTAAGTAGTAGAACGCCTCCTCGCGAAAGCGCGGCTGTGCTCTGAGCTGCTCGAAGTATCCTTGGGAGGCCTCGAGATCGTTCTGCGTCAAGGTCAGAAAGGCCAGCGCACGGATGGCTTCGGGCAAGCCCGGGTTCGTGGTCAGGATCTCATCGAGGCGTTCCCGTGCGGTATCGGCATGCCCCGCCGACAGCAGCAGCTCTGCGTATTGCAGCTGGACCTCGAGCTCCGCATTTTCCGTCGCGAGCGACTCGATGAGTGCGAGGCCTTCCTCGGCGCGGCCTGTGAGCACGAGCAGGCGCGCAACCAAGAGCTGCGCTTCGATCCATGCAGGCCGCAGCTCCGCCGCACGACGCGCACTTTGGACGGCGAGCTCGAACTCATCGACGCGCATCGCGAGGCGCGCGAGGCCGAAGTGGCCCTCTGCAACGTCCGGATGGTTCTCGACGAGGCGCGCGACCAGTGCCATGACGGCCGCGTCGTCGGCCTCATCGAAGATGGCCTCGATGATCAGGGCCAAGCCGGCGGCCTCGTTTCGGGCCGTCTCGAGCAGCTCCTCGAAGACGGTGACGGCACCCTCGAGATCACCGCCGCGCAGCAGAAATAACCCCAGAAACTGGTTCGACCGAGGATCGTTTGGATCGACTTCCCGCCACCGCTGCGCGGCGGCCAGGCCGATGTCGTTGAGTTCCAGCTGATGGGCCATCTCCGCGGCAATCCCGGCCAGTCTCGGTTCCTCCGAGATCATCGCCGCGGCGAGATAATGCTCGGCTGCCTCGACGAACTGCTCGCGCTCACGAGCGAGCTCCGCTAGAAGAACGTAGGAGTCGAGGTCGGCCCTGCGATCGCCGCGCTCGGGCAGGCCCGTGGTCGCGCAGCTCGCGAGCCAGGCCAGGACGATCGCGACGATGATTTTGTAGGGAATGCCCATGGTCAGCGGCATCGACTATACCGTAAAAGACCCGGCCGGCACTGCGGCTTGAGTCCCATCCGGGATTCGCTGACAATTCCACGGCTAAACGGGGCGCCCGCGCACGCCCAGAACAACAATTACGAGGAAATCATGATGGAAGGCTTTCAGGCGCTACTAGGCCAATGGGGTGACCCCGAGTATCTCGTGCCGCTGCTGGCGAGCCTGGGCGGGCGTTTGATCGGCGCGATTGCAATATTCGTCATCGGACGCTGGGTCGCCAAAGGGCTTGCGAGCTGGTTCCGCCGCGGCGTGATCAACGCCGGCGTTGAGGAGACGCTTGCGCGGTTCCTCGCAAACCTCATCAATATCGTCCTCATCGCACTCGTCATCCTGACCGCGCTCTCGACGCTCGGTATCAACACGACGAACTTCCTCGCTATTGTCGGTGCTGCAGGCTTGGCGATTGGCTTGGCGCTCAAGGACTCGCTCTCGAACTTTGCTGCCGGCGTCATGCTCGTGTTTTTCCGCCCGTTCAAGGTCGGCGACTACATCGACGCTGCCGGTATAGCAGGTTCCGTCGAGAGCATCCGAATCTTCAGCACGGTTCTGAAGACGCCGGACAACCGCGTCATCACGGTGCCGAACGCCTTGATCTACGGCGCAACGATTACAAATTTCTCTGCGGAAGACACGCGCCGGGTCGATCTCATGATCGGCATCAGCTATAACGACGACATCGCTCGGGCCAAGGCGCTCATTCAGGGCGTCATCGCTGAGGATTCCCGTATCTTGACTGAGCCTGCTTCCCAGCTGCTCGTCATGGAACTCGGCGCAAGCAGCGTGGATATCGCAGTGCGCGTCTGGTGCGCCACATCTAACTACTGGCAGGTCAGGAGCGACATGCTCGAGAAGATCAAGACCACGCTCGAGGGGGCCGGCTTGTCGATTCCGTATCCGCAGCAGGACGTACATATCGTCAGTACCGTCGCCGGGAACGCGTGAAGCCGTCGATCGAGGAAAAGCTGACACGACTCGTCGAGCGCTATGAGGAAATCGCTCATCTACTCAGCGATCCTGCGGTCATTTCGGATAACGACAAGTTCAGGGACCTGTCGAAGGAGTACGCGCGCCTAGAGCCTGTCGCTAAGGATTTCAGCGCATATAAGCTGCTGGCGCGCGATCTTGCCGATGCGCGGGAGATGTCCGATAGCGGGGACGTGGAGCTCAAAGCGCTCGGCGACGAGGAGGCCGAGTCGCTCGCCGCCCGTATCGAAGAGCAGGAACAGCTGCTCGCGGTTCATTTGATTCCGGTCAACCCCGATGACGATGCGAATCTGTATCTTGAGATTCGTGCCGGGACGGGCGGCGACGAAGCCGCGCTGTTCGCCGGCGATCTGTTTCGTATGTACGGGCGCTATGCCGAGCAGCAGGACTGGCGAGTCGAGATCCTGAGCGCCAACGAAGGCGAGCACGGCGGATACAAAGAGATAATTTCCCGCGTCGTCGGCAAGGGCGCGTATGCGAAGCTCAAGTTCGAGTCGGGCGCGCATCGCGTGCAACGCGTGCCCGAGACAGAATCCCAGGGCCGGATTCACACCTCGGCTTGCACGGTGGCCGTCCTGCCCGAGCGCGAAGACGTCGAAGACATCGAGGTCAACCCCGGCGATCTGCGTGTCGACACATACCGTGCCTCGGGCGCAGGTGGCCAGCACGTGAACAAGACCGACTCGGCCGTGCGCCTCACGCATCTACCGACCGGTATCGTCGTCGAGTGCCAGGACGAGCGCTCGCAGCACAAGAACCGCGCCCGCGCTATGACTTTGCTCAAGGCCAAGCTCAAGGACGCTGAGATTGCACGGCAGGAGACCGAGGAGGCCGAGCAGCGCCGCAGCCTCGTAGGTTCGGGCGACCGATCCGAGCGCATACGCAGCTACAACTTTCCCGAAGGCCGCGTTACAGATCACCGCATCGATCTGAAGCTCTACAGGCTTGGCGAGATTCTCGAGGGTAATCTCGATCTGCTCATCGAGCCTTTGACGAACGAACATCAGGCCGACCAGCTCGCAGCGGTCGGTGTACTGCAGTGAGCGTCGTGGCCGAGTCCTCGATGGAGGTAACAACACTGGGAAATCTTGCTGATTCGGCAACGCGCACGCTTGCTGCAGCCAGCGATAGTCCGCGCCTCGATGCCGAGCTCCTGCTCGCCGAGGCTGCCGGTGTCAGTCGAAGCACGATCATTGCGTTTCCCGAGCGCCTCGCCGGTACCGAAGTGCGCGACACTTTCGAGCAACTCGTCGAGCAACGCCGTGCGCATGTGCCTATCGCCTACCTGCTGGGGCAGCGTGAGTTTTTCTCGTTGACACTCGAGGTCCGTCCGGGTGTGCTCGTGCCGCGACCGGAGACGGAGCTCATCGTCGAGACAGCGCTCGAGTTGATTCCTGAAGACGGGCCGGCTCTCGTGCTCGATCTCGGTACGGGTTCCGGTGCGATTGCGCTCGCAATCAAACATGAGCGGTCGCGTGCCAATGTAATAGCAGTGGATTCGAGCAAGGAAGCACTCGTCATTGCACGGCGCAATGCAGCGACGCTGGGCCTCGATGTTCAGTTCATGGCCTCGGACTGGTTCAGCGCGCTCGAGGATCATGAGATCGATGTCATCGTCGCCAATCCGCCCTACGTCAGAAGCGACGATCCCGCGTTGGCAATTGCTTTACGGCACGAGCCTGCAGTGGCGCTCGACGGCGGCCGCGATGGCCTCGACGCCGTTCGCCTCATCGTTGCGAACGCGATCCGCCACCTGACTCCCGGCGGCTATCTGCTCGTCGAGCACGGCGACTATCAAGGTGACGCGAGCCGCGCGCTCGCTGAGCAGGCGGGCTACCGGGACGTGCGCACGCTCGCGGACCTGGCAGGTCGCGATCGCGTGCTCGCCGCGAGGGCGCCATGAGCGATCAGACGCGCGACGCGCGGCATATCGCACTCGCGGAGATCGGCGGTGACGGACAGGCGCGCATCGCAGCCGGTAAAGTGTTTATCGTCGGTCTCGGCGGACTCGGTTGCCCGGCCGCAGAGTATCTCGCGGCCAGCGGCGTCGGCACGCTCGTGGTCAACGATTTCGATCACGTCGACACGACGAATTTGTCGCGGCAGATTCTCTACGGACCCGGGGATGTGGGGCGTCTCAAGACTGAAGCTGCTGCCGAGCGCCTCACGACGTTGAACCCCGACGTCTCGATTCGTCGCCTATCCGAGCGCCTCGATGCCGATCGACTCGAAGCGGAGTTTCGTGACGTGACGCTCGTGCTCGACGGCACGGACAACTTTGCTTCCCGGCTTGCCGTCAATCGCGCGGCAGTACGTGCGAAAGTGCCGCTCGTCTTCGGCGCGGCGATTCGCCTCGAAGGTCAGCTCGGTGTGTTCGAGAACAGCGGCGGCGGGCCTTGTTACCGCTGTCTTTACGACGACGAGGACGAATGGCTCGGCAACTGTCAGGGCAACGGCGTACTGGCACCCGTGCCGGGCGTTATCGGCACGCTAATGGCTGTCGAGGCGCTCAAGCTGCTTGCGGGCGTGGCTTCTGGGCTCACGCACCGCATGCTGCTCTGGGATGCGAAAAGCGGGGATTGGCAGGTTATTGGCCTCGCTGCGCGCGCCGATTGTCCAGACTGTCAGTCAGGCGCTCACTGATACGTCTATCGAGCCAACGCTTCGGTCTATGCAACCAGCGTGACAAAGTTGGTCGATGACGCGAGAGGCGCTGACCAGGAGCCATCCATGACCCGCAGACGCCACCGGAGGTACGGTTGCGTAGAAATATTGAAGTATGATTACCGAGTAACTATGCCCAACTCACAAACAACGATAACTGGCATCTGAAGCTCGGGAGGACATCATGCTAAAGGAATTCAAGGCCTTCGCCATGCGTGGAAACGTGATTGATATGGCTGTCGGCATCGTAATCGGGGCGGCTTTCGGGCGGATCGTCAGCTCGTTTGTTAACGACGTCATCATGCCTCCCATCGGTTTACTGATGGGTAATCTCGATTTCAGCAACCTTTTTATTAACCTCGGTAGTAATGACTACGCGTCCCTGGCAATCGCAGAAGAAGCCGGTGCACCGATAATCAAGTACGGCCTGTTTATCAACAATGTGCTCGATTTTGTCATTGTTGCTTTTGCAATCTTCATGGTCATTAGGGCGATGAATAAGCTCAAAAAAGCCGAGGAAGAAGCTCCGCCCCCAGCGCCTCCGGAGCCTTCGGATGAGGTGAAGCTGCTTACCGAGATCCGCGACGCGTTGAAGAGTTCCTAAGAACGCTGGCCTGTGGCGGGCGTACGAACCGTGTGCGCATGTCGGACCCGATAGCCTTTATCGGGTAAGCTCGCCGGATGCGCTGGTGGCGGGGAAGGCGTACTCGCAAGATGGGGCGGCAGCGGCTGCTGCAATGGGCCGCTTTGATCGTCTGTGGCTTATTGCTGTTGACCTGGCTGCCCGTGCTCGCGTTACGCTGGCTGGAGCCGCCGACGACGGCGTTCATGCTGTTCGACCCGGACGCACGTGTAGATCTCGACTACGAGTGGATGGATTGGTCGTCGATCGGCTCGAGCGTGCCCCTTGCCGTGCTCGCGTCCGAGGATCAGAAGTTCCCGACGCATTTCGGTTTCGATATCGAGTCGATTCGCGGTGCGATCGACGATAGCCAGCGCGGCGGACGGTTACGCGGCGCATCGACGATCTCCCAGCAGGTCGCGAAAAATCTTTTTTTGTGGAACGGCAGAAGCTTCGTGCGTAAGGGTATCGAGGCGTATTTCACCGTGCTTATCGAGGCAACGTGGCCGAAGCAGCGCATTCTCGAGGTATACGTCAACGTTGCGGAGTTCGGGCCGGGGGTGTTTGGCGTCGGTGCAGCCAGCCGGCGTTTCTTCGCCGAATCTCCGTCGAGTATGGGCGATGCGCAGGCCGCGCTGCTAGCGGCCGTTCTGCCGAACCCGAAACGCTTGCGCGCCGATCAGCCATCAGCCTACGTCCGTGAGCGCCAGAGCTGGATACTCGGTCAAATGCAACGGCTGCGGCGCGAGCGTGTGCTCGCGTCGTTGAATTAGCAGCGAGTATTCCGAGAGGCGGTCAGCTCGAGTCGTTCTTAGCCTGAAGAGCGCCGCTCAAGCGCAACGCCTTGCGCGTCACGACCGGTGCGGTGATCTCCAAGACGACGGTTGAGGCAAGCACGACCTGCAGCACGACGGCACCGTATTGCGGGAATCGCTGCGACGCCATCAGCGCCATGCCGATTGCAACGCCGGCCTGCGGAAATAGCGCGAGCCCTAGCCACTTGTACGAGCTCTGATTGACGCCTGCGAGCCGCACGCCGATACGCGTGCCAACGTAGATGCCGATGCAGCGCGCGAGGATGTATATAGCTGTCAGAGCGCCGGCGAGCGGTAGGGCTCCGATTTCCAAGGAAGCGCCCGCGAGCACGAAGAACAGGATCATAAACGGCCACTCGACACCTTCGATCGCATGAAACGGGCGCTCATGATGTCTCGCCAGGTTCACGACCGTCGCGCCCATCGCCATCGCAGACAAGATTGAGATCAAGCCGAGCCACTCCGCGATGCCGGCCCCGAGCAGCACGAAACCCATCGCTTCTGCGAGCGTCGGTTCGCCGCGCCGGATGCGGCCGGTCAAATAAGCCATGGGCAGGCCCAGCACGACGCCCAACGCCAGGCTTCCGCCGATGTCTGTCAGGCTCGACTCGAGCCCGCTGCCGACGGAGGTATCGCCGTTCAGCATGCCGACGATTGAAATCATCACGACAAATACGAGCAAGCCCCAGACGTCGTCCAAGGCGACAATCGAGAGCAGCGCATCGACGATCCCTCCGCGTGCACCGGTTTCGTGTACGACGTCATAGGTCGCGGTTGGCGCTGTGGCCGGTGCGATCGCTGCTAACAGCAGGGCCACGACCGGGTCTGCCCCGGCGAGCCAGAGCACGACCCCGACGGCCAGGGCAGCGCCGAGCACCTTGCATGTAGAGATCACAATGATGGTCTTGCCGTGGGCCTTCAGTGCGCGCAGGGAAAACTGGTGGCCGAGCAGGAAACCGATCAGGGCCAATGCGATCGTCGTCAGCGCTGGGAACCATAGCTCGACGAAACTGGTGGGCACGAGCGACAAGCCGCTCGGCCCGACGGCCAGGCCGCCGAGTAGTAATAAGGTCACCCGGGGCAAAGGCGTGAAGCGCCCTAGTAGATCGGCACCGAGTCCGAGTAGGAACAGGAGTCCCAGAAGCAGCAGAATGTCTGTTACGTTCAGAACGCCAACTTCGAACGATTAAGTTTGCAGGCCCGCGCCCGTCGTTTCGCCCTGCGCGCGCTCCTCGCGCATGCCGAGCACGCGGCTCGTGACAATGCCGGCCGTCATTGAGCCACTGACATTGAGCGCTGTGCGTGCCATATCGATGAGCGGCTCGATCGAGATCAACAGAGCGACGAGGGCGACTGGAAAGCCTAGCGCAGGCAGGACGATTAGAGCAGCGAGTGTCGCTCCGCCGCCGATGCCTGCCACGCCGAACGAGCTGATCGCGACGATGCCGATGAGCGTGGCGATGAACGTCAGGTCCATGGGATTGATGTCCATTGTCGGCGCGATCATGACGGCCAACATCGCCGGATAAATACCGGCGCAGCCATTTTGCCCGATTGTGGCACCGAACGACGCAGACAGATTTGCGATCGGGACGGCAACGTCGAGCTCTTTGATCTGCGTCTCGACGTTCAGCGGTATCGTCGCGGCCGAGCTCCTCGACGTAAACGCAAATGCGAGCACCGGCCAGGCTTTCGTGAAATAACTCGCGGGGCTGGTGCCGGAAGCGGCGATGATCAGCGCATGCACGACGAACATGACGGCAATCGCGAGATAGGAAGCCACGACAAAGCTGAGCAGGTTCAGAATGTCCTCGCCGCTGGAGCTGGCCGAGACGTTGAGCATCAGCGCGAAAACACCGTAAGGCGTTAAAGAGATCACCATTCTGACGAGCTTGAGCACGACGGCCTGCGCGGTCTCGACAGAAGATCGGAATGCAGCGCCCCGGCTAGGATCATCGCGTGTCAGATGCAGGCCGGCGATGCCGAGCAGTATCCCGAACACGACAACCGCAATGATCGACGTCGGGCGTGCGCCGGTCAGGTCGCTGAAAATATTTTGCGGGATGAAGCTCAGGAGCATCTCGGCCAGCGTCATATCGGCAAGGCCGGCCTGGCGTTCCGACAGGATCTCGGCCGTCGCCAGTTCTCTCGCGCCTTCCGTGAGGCCTTCGGCCGTCAGTCCGAAAGCGCTCGCGACCACGATTCCGACCAGCGCGGCGATCATCGTCGTGACAATCAACAGACCGACCACAAGCCCGCCGATTTTGCCGAGTGTGGCGGCTTCGTCCATACGCACGACTGCGGCTGTCATCGAGACGAGAATCAGCGGCATGACGATCATACGCAGCAGATTGACATAGCCGCCGCCGATGACGTTGCTCCACACAAGCGTCGCGGCGATCGTTTCCGGGTCAGTGGTATAGATCGCCTGAAAGACGAGCCCGACGGCAGCGCCGGCAATGAGCGCGACGAGCACGCGCCGCGACAGTGCGAGCTCTCCGCGACTCAGCTGAAACAGCGCGAGAACGAACGCGGCAATGACGCAAAGGTTGATCGGTACTGCTAAGCTCATGATCGATTAACTACGAATTATCATGCCGAGGATATACCGCAGCGACATGAACATTCCATTCGGGCGAGGAGCGTGTAGCCACCGAGGGCCTCTGCGCCCTGTTTTTCGAGGAATGGGTGTGCACGGCGTGGGCATTACGCCTAATCTATCTTTAACCGAATGCTCGCCGAGCATGTGTGATTACGCTGATCCTCAAACGGACGGACACGGGTGAGAAAGACGATGTTATTCGGGCTGTTGTCGGTACTAATCGTACTGGTCGTGTTGGCCACTGGTTTGATGCTCAAGCTCGGCTCGGATAGCCGCAGAATGTCCGTCAGCGTCGGTGTCGTCGAGGGCCGGCTCATTGCATGCTCGTCGACACCGAACTGCGTTTCGAGCGATGCCTCCCCGGAGGACAGTCATTACATCGATCCGATAACGGACCCTACCGGTTCGAAGTGGGCCGGTCTCGTCGAGACCGTCCGGGGCATGCCCGGTGCTACGCTGATCGAGCAGCACGACGACTACGCTCATTTCACTTTCACGACGGGCCTGTGGCGTTTCGTCGATGACGTGGAGTTCCACCATCGTCCCCAAGCCGCTGAGATCGCGATCCGCTCTGCGTCTCGAGTGGGCCGAAGCGACTGGAGCGCAAACCGCAACCGTCTCGAAGCGATTCGCGCCGTTCTGTAGCGGCTTGCCGACGGGTCGCCGCGCTACGACCGTTGATCTGGTTAGTCGCCGGCAAAGCCGGATTGGGTTGTCAGTAGATCAAGCCGCTTGTGCGTCGTAGCCGAGGTTCGGCGCGAGCCAGCGCTCAGCCATGGCAAGACCCCAGCCCTTGCGCTTGGCGTAATCCTCGACCTGGTCCCGACCTAGCTGGCCAACGGCGAAATAACGGGCCTCGGGATGGGCGAAGTACCAACCGCTAACGGCCGCTGTGGGTAGCATTGCAAAATTTTCCGTCAACGTAATGCCGGCTGTGCGTTCGACGTCGAGTAGCTGCCAGAGCGTCGCTTTCTCGGTGTGGTCGGGACACGCCGGGTAGCCCGGTGCCGGGCGAATGCCGTGATACTGCTCGGCAACTAGCGCCTTATTGTCGAGGCGCTCGTCCGGCGCGTAGCCCCAGAGCTCGGTGCGAACGCGTTGATGTAGGCGCTCGGCGAAAGCTTCTGCGAGGCGATCCGCAAGCGCTTTTAGGATGATGGCCGTATAGTCGTCGTGCGCGGCCTCGAGACGAGCAACATGTTCGTCGAGCCCGATGCCTGCGGTAACGGCAAATGCGCCGAGATAATCCTCTGCCGTTCCGGCCGGCGCAACGAAATCGGTGAGGCAGTCGTTGGCTAGATCGTCGCGCTTGCGGCGCTGCTGACGCAAGTGGTGCAGCCGCGCCATTGAGACGGAGCGCGTGTCATCTGTGTAGAGTTCGATGTCATCGCCGACGGCGTTGGCGGGGAAGAACCCGACGACGCCGGCGGCGCTGAGCCAGCGTTCTGCGACAACGGTGTCTAGCAGGCGTCGCGCATCGTCGTAGAGCGATCGTGCGGCGGAGCCCGCCTTTGGGTCGTCGAGAATATCGGGAAACTTGCCGCTGAATTCCCAGGCATTGAAAAACGGCATCCAATCGATTGTTTCGACGAGCTCCTCGAGCGGGTAGTTCTCGAGCCGCTCGATGCCGAGTTTCGCCGGCCGCGGCGGCGCATAGCTCGACCAGTTCAAATCGACCTTGTTCGCACGAGCGTCGGCGAGCGAGAGCTCGGGCCCACGGTTGCGCTTGCCAGCGTGGCGTGTGCGGCGCTGGTTATGCTCGGTCTGGACCTTTGCGACGAACCCGTCGCGTTCGGTGCCGATTAGCGATTGCATCACGCTGACTGAGCGGGATGCGTCCTTGACGTAGACAACCGGGCCCGTATAGGCCGGATCGATCTTGACACTCGTGTGCGCGGGCGACGTCGTCGCGCCGCCGATCAACAGCGGGATCTGAAAATCCTGCCGCTGCATCTCACTCGCGATATGCACCATCTCATCGAGCGAAGGCGTTATCAGTCCCGACAGGCCGATGATCTCTGCTCCGGTTTCGCGCGCTGTCTCCAAGATTTTGTTCGCGGGCACCATGACGCCGAGGTCGATGACTTCGAAGTTGTTGCACTGCAGTACGACGCCGACGATGTTCTTGCCGATGTCGTGCACGTCGCCCTTCACGGTTGCGAGCACGATTTTGGCTTTTGCTTTGCTGGCGCCCTTCTGCGCCTCGATGTACGGAACGAGGTGGGCGACGGCTTTTTTCATGACGCGTGCCGATTTAACGACCTGTGGCAGGAACATCTTGCCGCTCGCGAATAGATCGCCGACGACGTTCATGCCGTCCATCAGCGGGCCTTCGATGACGCTGAGCGGGTGCTCGGTCGCTAGGCGAGCGAGCTCCGTGTCGTCGACGATATGCGCGTCGATGCCCTGGACGAGCGCGTGCTCGAGGCGCTTTTCGACCGGCCACTCACGCCACTCCTGAGTGGCCTTCTTGCTACCCGTCGAACCACCGTCACGGTAGCCTTCCGCAATCTCGAGTAGACGATCCGTCGCATCCGAACGCCGGTTCAGAATCACATCCTCGACGGCATCGCGTAGCGCGGCCGGTATGTCCTCGTAGACCGCGAGCTGGCCGGCGTTGACGATACCCAGGTCCATACCGGCAGCGATCGCATGATAGAGAAACACCGAGTGCATGGCCTCGCGCACGGGGTTGTTGCCCCGGAACGAGAACGACACGTTGCTGACGCCGCCGCTGATCAGCGCGCCAGGCAACTGTGCTTTGATCTGTCTCGTTGCTTCGATAAAAGCGACACCGTAAGGATCATGCTCTGCGATTCCAGTCGCAACGGCAAAAATGTTCGGGTCGAAGATGATGTCTTCGGGCGCGAACCCGACTTCGTCCACGAGCAGCCTGTATGAACGCTCGCAAATCGCGGCCTTGCGCTCGATGCTGTCTGCCTGACCTTGCTGATCGAAGGCCATGACGACCACAGCCGCGCCGAAACGCAGCGCCTCGCGGGCTTGCTCGAGGAATGGACCCTCACCCTCCTTGAGGCTGATCGAGTTGACGACGGCTTTGCCCTGGACGCATTTGAGCCCGGCAAGGATCACACTCCATTTGGAGGAATCGAGCATGATCGGGACGCGTGCGATGTCGGGCTCCACGGCAATCAGCTTGAGGAACCGCTCCATCGCCGCGGCAGAGTCGAGCATGCCCTCGTCCATGTTGACGTCGATGATCTGCGCACCGTCGGCGACTTGGTCGCGCGCGACGTTGAGCGCCTGCTCGTAGTCGTCGGCTTCGATGAGTTTGCGAAAGCGCGCGGAGCCTGTGACGTTGCAGCGTTCGCCGACGTTAACGAACAGGCTATCCGGGCCGATGTTGCAGGCTTCGAGGCCCGCTAGCCGGGTACGTGCCTGTGGCTCGACCTTCGCGCGCGGCGGCGTGGTTGCGACAGCCTCAGCAATGGCGCGAATGTGCTCAGTCGTCGTTCCGCAGCAGCCGCCAACGATGTTGAGCCAGCCCTGGGCGGCAAAATCACCGAGGACCTGCGCCATATGCTCGGGCGTATCGTCGTACTCGCCGAATTCGTTGGGCAAGCCCGCGTTCGGGTGGATGCTGACCCAGGCCTCGGAGATTTTCGCCAGCTCCTCTATATACGGGCGCAAATCGTCGGCACCGAGCGCGCAGTTGAGCCCGATCGCGAACGGTTGCGCATGGCGCACGGAGTTGTAGAACGCCTCGAGTGTTTGTCCCGAGAGCGTGCGTCCCGAGGCATCGGTAATGGTGCCGGAGATCATGACGGGCAAACGCGCGCCGCGTGTCTCAAAGAGTTCCTCGAGCGCATGGATCGCGGCCTTGGCGTTGAGTGTGTCGAAAATCGTCTCTATGAGAATCAGATCCACACCGCCATCGATCAGCGCGGCCGCGGCTTCAGTGTAGGTCGCGGCAAGCTCGTCGAAGGTGACGTTACGTGCACCGGGATCGCTGACGTCAGGCGACAGCGAGCATGTGCGGTTTGTCGGGCCGAGCACGCCGGCGACGAAGCGCGGTACACCGCTGGCGGCACTTACTTCGTCGGCAACTTCTCGAGCCAGGCGCGCGGCCGAGGCGTTGAGCTCGCCGACGAGATCAGCCAGGCCATAGTCGGCCTGCGACGGCGCGTTCGAGTTGAACGTATTCGTGCAGATGATGTCTGCACCTGCTTCGAGAAAGCAGCGGTGTATCTCGGCAATACTTGCCGGCTGCGTAATCGAGAGCAGATCGTTGTTGCCTTTGAGCGCTTGTGGCCAATCCGCGAAACGTTCCCCGCGGAACGCAGCTTCATCCGGGTTCAGGGCCTGGATGCTCGTGCCCATCGCGCCGTCGAGCACGGCGATTCGCGAGCCGATCAGTGCATCGAGTCGCGTGTGTGGGTCAGGCAACATCCGTCTCTCCAACAGGCGTGATCCCGAGCGCGGCGCAAATATCGAGCGTGAGCTCGGCTCGGTTCAACGTATAAAAATGAAACGCCTCGACGCCGTGGTTGCGCAACGCCATGACCTGCTCGATAGCCGTTTGTGTCGCGATATCGCGTTGCGCGCCAGGATCGTCGGCATGCGCGGCGAAACGCTCGCGCAGCCAGTCCGGTACGCACGTGCCGCAAGCCCCCGCGAAATTCAGCATTCGTGTGAAGTTCGCTATTGGCAGGATGCCGGGAACGATGGGCACATCGATGCCGTGACTCACGCAACGGTCGCGAAAGCGCAGGAAGGCGTCGACGTCGAAGAAAAACTGCGTAATTGCACGGGTCGCACCCGCCTCGATCTTGTGCTTGAGGTTGGCGAGATCGAAGTCCGCGTCGGGGGCCTCTGGGTGTACCTCCGGATAAGCGGCGACCGAGATGTCGAACGCGCCGACGCCCGCGAGCCCCGTAACGAGATCGACTGCATACGCGAAGCCGTCCGGTCGCGGCGTATAGCCGTCAGATTCCTTCGGTGGATCGCCGCGCAGTGCGACGAGCTGGCGAATTCCGTCTTGCCAGTAAGTCTCTGCAAGGTCTAAGACCTCGTCACGGCTTGCGCCGACGCAGGTCAGATGCGGTGCGCAAATAAGGCCGGTCTCCTGCTGAATGCGTTGCACGATCCGATGCGTACGGTCGCGCGTCGAGCCGTCGGCACCATAGGTGACCGACACGAACCGCGGACGCAGCGGTGCAAGCGCCTGTACGGATCGCCAAAGCAACGCCTCCATCTTCGGCGTGGCCGGCGGAAAGAACTCGAATGAGATCGGCTGTTCCATGATCATGTATCAGTTTGTTTGTGGCGCCTCAGGACTTTTCGCCAGCGCGATGAACGCGAGGCCGTCGGTGCTGCGCCGGATCTCGACCCCCGTCAAACCGATGGTGCGAAGCCAACCGACGAGGATCCGCTCGTCGACGCCCGACAGGCTCGTCTCGACAATGAGCAGGCGCCCACCGGGCCTGAGTACGCGTCCGGCCTCGGCAACGGCTTCGCGCGCGCGCCCCGCAACGCCGAGGACCCGATCCATCGTGATCGTATCGAACGCGCTGTCGGCGAAGCTGAGTGCGAACATGTCACCGTCCTGGACCGTGCAGTTGGCCAATCCGTCAGCAAGGGCGCTGGTGCGCGCTACGAGCCGCATGTCGCGCGAGTGATCCACAGCGACGACGTGCTCGGCGAACGGCGCGAGCATATGCAGCATCGTGCCGGTCCCCGTGCCGATGTCGAGCAGCCGGCCTAGACTCGTGTCCGTGAGCGCGGCAACACCGAGTGAGGCACCGAAGAGCGATTTGACCATCGCTGCGACGTCATCGGCCGTCTGGGAATCCATCGGCTTGATGCCGAGTTCGGCCAGAAGCTCAGCAGCTCGCGTGCGGCGTTTATCGAGGATGATCCGCAGCCTGGACTCATCCTGCGTGACGTAGGGGTCTTCGGGAGAGAGCGCATCGAGCGTCTGTTCGACGAGCGTGCGGCGTTCCTCGTCCGTGTTGGCGCGGTAATAGACCTCGTTCTGGTCGCGCGCCCGGCGCAGCAGGCGAGCATCGCAGAGGAGCTTCAGATGCCGTGAAACACGCGGCTGACTCAGGCCCGTGACCTCCGTCATCTCACTGACGGTCAGCTCGCCCTGCTCGAGCGCGTGCAGCAGCCGCAAACGGCTCGGGTCGCCGATTGCGCGAAGCAACGTAGCAAGCTGTTCTGTGTCTTCCATCTTGGACAATGCGTATATAAAGATGTCGTTATATACCTGTTTCGACGCCGCCTGTCAAAGTAGGTTTCCGGATTATGTTTAATCTCAATCGGCGTGCCACGGAGCTCACAGGGCCTGGCATGGGTGTTGGCGTCACGCGGCAGGCGGCAACGGGCACGGCTTATGTCAAATTGGGGCAAACCGTCGAGATCACGGTGGAATCCGAGCGCGAATAAGAGTTATGTCAAATAGCGTTTGGAACGCCGTTTGGAGGAATCGATGGTGGAACGAGTCGTCGAGGAATGCTGAGTCCGTCAGTGCAGCGGTTGCGATGGCGCTTGGCCTGCGAAGATCGCCTCGATCTGCGCATCGTCATAACGAAAAGCGCGGTTGCAGAACTCACATACAAGCTCGACATGACCCCGCTCGCGCAGCAGATCGTCGATTTCGGCGGTGCCGAGCATGCGTACGATTCGGGCGAGGTACTCCGGGGTGCACCGGCAGTCGTGCGTGACGGGTTTGGGCCGGAACAGGCGCAGCGTGTAGTCTGCGAAGACCTGCTCGAGGAGGTCGGCCGCAGGCTGCTCGGCTATCTCGACGGCCCGGATCGTGGCGGCGAGCGCGGTGACGGTCTCGAAATCGTCGGCGTGCTCCCCAGCGCCCGGTAGCGCCTGTAGCAGCAGGCCGCTGGCGCGCCCATCGTCGCTAAAAAGGTAGAGGCGCGTCGGCAGCTGCTCCGATTGCGCGAAGTAGGCCTCCAGACATGCGCGAAGATCGGGGCCGACGAGTGGCACGATGCCCTGGAACTGCTGACCGTTCTCCCCCGTATCGAGATTCACCGCGAGTCTTCCGGCGCCGAGCAGCGCGTCGTTCGCCTGCGCCTCGCGCAACTGTGCCATGCCGCGCACCTCGAAATCGGCCGAGCATTGCACGAGCAGCAGCTTGACCCGCCCGTCGCCCTGCAGCTGCAGAGAGACACGCGGATGGCCCTTCAAGCCCGTTGCGAGCAGGACGGTCGCTGCGATGCCTTCTCCAAGCAACCGCCGCAGCTCCTGAGGGTAGTGGTGCTGGGCGAGGACCTGCCGCCAGGTTTCCTCGAGTCGTACGAGAGCGCCGCGGATCGCCAGGTCCTCGAAAACGAAGGTTTGAACCTCGTTCAACGGCTCATTCTGCGAGCAGACGCCGCAGGACCTCGTTGACCTGCTGCGGGTTGGCTTTGCCCTGGGACGCCTTCATGGCCTGGCCGACGAGGAAGCCGATGACTTTCTCGTTACCGTCGCGGAACTGCTGTGCTTGCGCCTCGTTCCCGGCGAGCACGTTGGCGCAGAGCGCCGCGATCGCGCTCGAATCGGTAATCTGCTCGAGCCCGCGCTCCTCGATGATCGAATCGACCGTGCCTTCGCCGGCGCGCAGCATATCGAAAACGTCGTTTGCGAGCTTGCCGGACAGCGTGCCGTCGGCGATCTTATCGACGAGCGCGCCCAGGTCTGCCGCGGTGACCTTGGACTCATCGATCTCGAGGCCATCCTCGTTGAGCGCAGCGATGACCTTGCCCTGGACCCAGTTGGCGATCGCTTTAGGTTCTGCTTTGCTCGCAGCGGCGACGGCTGTCTCAAAATAGTCGGCTAGCTCGGCACTCGAAGTCAGTACGTCAGCGTCGTAGTCCGAAAGTCCGTACTGCTCCGCGAACCGGGCGCGCTTCGCGTCGGGGAGCTCCGGTAGGCTCGCACGTATCGATTCGACGAGCTCGGACTCGATGAGCACGGGTAAGAGGTCGGGATCGGGGAAATAGCGGTAGTCGTTCGCTTCTTCCTTGCTGCGCATAGGCCGTGTCTCGTTGCGATCGGCATCGTAGAGTCGCGTCTCCTGCACGACGCTGCCACCATCTTCGATCACGTCAATTTGCCGCTCGACTTCGATCTCGATGGCTTTCTCGACGAAACGGAATGAGTTGAGGTTTTTCAGCTCTGTGCGTGTGCCGAGCGTCGTCTCGCCTGCCGGTCTGACCGAGACGTTCGCATCGCAGCGGAACGAGCCTTCCTGCATATTGCCGTCTGAAATTTCCAAGTACCGCACGAGCTCGTGAATCTTGCGCATATAGGCACCGGCCTGCGCCGCAGATCGCAGGTCTGGCTCAGAGACGATCTCCAGTAACGGCGTGCCCGCACGATTGAGATCGATTCCGGACGAGCCATGGAAGCTCTCGTGCAGCGATTTGCCGGCGTCCTCTTCGAGGTGCGCGCGCGTAATGCCTATCGTCTTGACCTCGCCGTCCTCTGTGACGATGTCGATGTGACCGGAATGCACGATTGGCAGCTCGTACTGGGAGATCTGGTATCCCTTCGGCAGATCCGGATAGAAGTAGTTCTTTCGTGCGAACACGGAGCGCGGGGCGATCTCGCAATGCGTCGCGAGTCCGAATTTGATGGCCATGACCACGACTTGCTCGTTGAGCACGGGCAGCACGCCCGGGTAACCGAGATCGACGAGGCAGGCCTGGGTGTTCGGCGGCGCGCCATAGGCCGTGGAGGCGCCTGAGAAAATCTTGCTCTTGGTCGCGAGCTGCGTATGGATCTCCAGGCCGATGACGATTTCCCAGTCCATGTCGCTCATCTCATGCGTACGCTTCGGGAACCTGGCGATGCCAGTCGGTGTGGAGCTGGAAGTGATGCGCTGCCTTGAGCAGGCGGCCTTCTGCCAGGTGTGGCGCGATAAGCTGCAGGCCCACGGGCAGGCCGCTGACGAAACCACACGGAATGGACATAGCTGGCAATCCCGCGAGGTTCGCGCCGATCGTATAGATATCGTTCAGGTACATCTCGATCGGGTCGCCGACCTTCTGGCCGATCGGGAAAGCCGGTGTTGGTGTCGTTGGTCCGGCAATCAGGTCGACGTCTGCGAAAGCACGTTTGAAATCCTCGGCAATGAGTTGGCGGGCTTTTTGCGCTTGTAAGTAATAGGCGTCGTAATAGCCCGCGGACAGCACGTAAGTTCCCGTCAATATTCGACGCTTGACCTCCGCACCGAAACCCTCGGCACGCGTGCGCATATAGAACTCTATAAGATCATCGGCGCCTTCGGCCCGATGACCGAACCGCACGCCGTCGTATCGTGAGAGATTCGACGAGGCTTCAGCGGGTGCGACGACGTAGTAGACGGGTACGGACAAGTGAACATGCTCTAGCTGCACGGATTTGATTGTCGCGCCGAGTTTCTCGAAGACGTCGAGGCTCGCGCGCACGGCGGCCGCGTTTTCGGCGTCGAGCCCGTCGTCGAAGAAGTTCTCGGGCACGCCGATGCGAAGTTTCTCCCACGGCGATTCGATCTCAGTGACGTAATCGGGTACGGGATCGGCAAGCGATGTCGAGTCATTCGCATCGAAGCCAGCCATTGTCTGCATCAGAAGCGCCGCATCCGCCGCGCTGCGCGTCAGTGTGCCGGCTTGATCGAGACTCGATGCAAACGCGATCATGCCGTAGCGCGATGCGCGCCCATATGTGGGTTTCAGGCCGGTCAGCCCTGTCAGTGCAGCCGGCTGACGAATCGAGCCGCCCGTATCCGTTCCGGTCGCGCCGCCGCAGAGTCCGGCGGCCACGGCCGCGGCCGACCCGCCCGAGGAGCCACCAGGCACGCGCTCGAGATCCCATGGGTTGCGCACGGGGCCGTAGAAGCTCGTCTCGTTCGAAGAGCCCATTGCGAACTCGTCCATGTTCGTCTTGCCGAGCATAACGACGCCGGCATCCTCGAGCTTCGCCACGATACTCGCGTTGTATGGTGAGACGAAGTTGTCGAGCATGCGCGAGCCGCAGCTCGTCTTTATACCCGTGGTGCAGAAAATATCCTTATGCGCGATCGGTATGCCCGTTAGTGCGGTCGCAGTTCCGCCGGCGCGGCGTTCATCAGCTGCATTTGCTTGCGCGAGCGCCTGCTCGGCTGTGACTGTCACGAAGGCGTTGAGGTCCGCGTCGAGTTGCTCGATGCGGCCGAGGTAGTGCTCGGTGAGCTCGCGCGCCGAGATCTGCTTGGCAGCGAGCGCATCGCTGAGTTCTGTCAGAGTCTTCTCGTGCATGGCTCGTTTCAACATGACCCGGGGGCGGGGTCCCGTCAGTGCTATTCGATCACCTTGGGAACGAGGTAGAGGCCTTGCTCGACGAGCGGCGCGTTGGCCTGGTAGAGATCGCGGGCATTGGTCTCGGTCACCGCGTCGGGCCGGAGCCGTTGCGGTCGTTCGAGCGGGTGCGCCATCGGGTCGACGCCCTGGGTATCCTGGGCTTGAAGCTCTCCGACGAGGCGCATAATGTCCGACAGCTTGGCGGATAGATCGCGGATCTCATCGGGTCCGATCTCCAGCCGGGCGAGGGCGCAGAGCTTTTTGACGTCTTCGGGTGTGAGGGACACGGCGCAGAACTCGGAAGCAGTACTCATTTTACTATACTACTTGCTTGCCGATCGTCCTACCCGTTGATAAAGTGCATGATCGGTTTCCTTTAGCGGCTTTGGGGCTCAATGTTAAAGAGCTTTCTTGGATATTTTTCCAACGATCTGTCGATCGATTTGGGCACGGCCAATACCCTGATCTACGTCCGCGGGCGAGGCATCGTCCTCAACGAGCCCTCGGTCGTGGCGATTCGGGAGGAGCACGGCCGTGGCGGAAAAGTCCTCGAGGCCGTCGGCGCCGCGGCCAAGAATATGCTCGGCCGTACGCCGGGTAATATCACGGCCATTCGCCCGCTCAAGGACGGCGTCATCGCGGACTTCAATGTCACCGAGAAGATGCTGCAGTACTTCATCAAGAAAGCGCACGGCTCCCGTTACTTCCGGCCGAGTCCGCGCGTGCTTGTCTGTGTGCCCTATGGGTCGACACAGGTCGAGCGCCGTGCGATCCGAGAGTCCGCTGAAGGCGCCGGCGCGCGCAAGGTGTATCTCGTCGAGGAGCCGATGGCCGCAGCGATTGGTGCGGGCATGCCTGTTCACGAGGCGCGTGGCTCTATGGTGCTCGACATCGGTGGCGGCACATCGGAAGTTGCTGTCATCTCGTTGAACGGTATCGTCTATGCCGCATCGGTTCGTATCGGCGGCGATCGGTTCGACGAGGCAATCACCAATTACGTTCGCCGCAACTATGGAATTCTGATCGGCGAGGCAACGGCCGAGCGCATCAAGCAGGAAATCGGCTCGGCGTATCCGGGGCAGGAGGTCAGGGAGATCTCTGTCAAGGGTCGCAATCTCTCCGAGGGCGTGCCGCGAGCCTTTACGTTGAACAGTAACGAGATTCTCGAGGCGCTGCAGGAGCCGTTGCAGGGAATCGTTGGCGCGGTCAAGGCTGCGCTCGAGCAGACGCCGCCCGAGCTAGGTGCCGATGTGGCAGAGCGTGGAATTGTGCTCACGGGGGGCGGTGCGCTGCTGCTAGATCTCGACAAGCTGTTGACCGAAGAAACCGGCCTACCGGTCGTGGTCGCAGATGATCCATTGACATGCGTGGCCCGAGGCGGAGGGCGAATTTTAGAGTTACTCGACGAGTACGGCTCCGCTGCATTCGCGGTGGAGTGAGCAACTTCAGCTCGAGCTAGACGAGTAATGGGAGTGGCGTAGGCCATGAGTGCTCCAGGAGGAATCGGTAACGATTTCGTTAGAGGTGGAACCTCCCAAAGTTTCCGCTTCATCCTGATCTGCATCGTCAGCCTCGCGCTGATGTTCCTCGACCATCGCGAATCTCACCTGACGACGATTCGACAGGCCTTCTCTGTTGTCGTCTATCCAATTCAACTCGCAGTCGATCTGCCGATACGCGGTTGGCGTTGGGCCGAGATGGCGTTCGCCGAGCGCGCGGAGTTGCTTGCCGAGAACGAGGCCTTGAAGCTCGAGCGGCTCGATGCGGGTGTGCGGTTGCAGCGCTTCGACTCGCTCGAAGCGGAGAATCGCCGGCTACGTGCAATGCTCGACTCTAGCGCGCGCGTCGCCGATCGGGTGCTCGTCGCCGAGATTCTCGCAGTCGATCTCGATCCTTACCGGCAGCGCTTCACGATTAATCGCGGCCTAGGCGACGGCGTCTATGTCGGTCAGGCTCTACTCGATGCCGACGGCATCATCGGGCAGATCATGCGTGTGGAGCCGTTGACGTCCGAAGCTGTGCTGATCAGCGATGCCGATCACGCTTTGCCCGTCGCAATCAACCGCAATGGTTTACGCACGATTATCATCGGCACGGGCGACACTATCAGGTTGCGCATGCCGTATTTGCCGACTTCCGCCGATGTCGAGATGGGTGATCTCGTCATCTCATCGGGCCTTGGCGGTGTGTTTCCATCCGGGTATCCCGTCGGTTACGTGAGCGAGATCGAACGCCTGCCCGGGCAAGGTTTCGCGGAGATCTACGTCGAGCCCGCGGCCAAGCTGGATCGGGCACGCGAGGTTTTGCTCGTCTGGACGGCCGAGGCCGAGCTTACGAACAACGTCGACGATGACCCGACGAATCTCGCGGAGGCACGCTAGTGGCCGCTGCGCATATTCACTGGCGACTGCCGGTCGTGACGCTGGTCTCGGCCCTGGTGCTCACAGCCGTGCCGTTACCTGCGCCCGCCGCACCATTCAGGCCGGAATGGGTGCCGTTGATACTGATTTTCTGGAGCCTGCTTGCGCCCGAACGGTTCGGCCTGCTGACGGCGTTTTGGATGGGCCTGCTGCTCGATACGTTATCTGGTGCCTTGCTCGGGCAGCATGCGCTCGCGCTGGTTGTCGTCGTCTACCTGACTATCAGATTCCATTTGCAGATTCGCGTTTTTCCCGTTTGGCAGCTGAGCGTGACCGTGGTTTTGCTGCTGGTGATTTATGAGTTCGTGCTCTTCTGGGTCGATGGCGTTGCCGGGCGAACCGTGCCGCTTGCGGAGCGCTGGTCGCCGCTGATTGCGAGCGCGCTGATCTGGCCTCTCATTCTTGCCTATCTCGATCGGTATCGGCACGAAGCGCAAGTGCGAATGTGAAGAAGTCTATTTGATGAACGCGGCAACCCCGTTAAAGGATCATTGGAAGGAACAGCGCCTGTTTCTGTCGCGCCTGGTCGCGGCCGGAGTCATCATGCTTTTGCTCACGGGCGTGCTCGTCTATCGTCTCGTGCAACTGCAGATCGTCGATTATCAGCTGTTCTCCGAGCTATCGCAGGGCAATCGCCTGCGCATCGAGCCGCTCGCGCCGACGCGTGGTCTTGTCTATGACCGTAACGGTAACGTACTGGCCGAGAATCTTCCGGCCTGGGAGCTCGTGCTCACGCCCGAGCAGGTTCCTGACCTGGAAACGACGCTCGCCGAGCTCGTGCGCATCGGGCTCGTCGACGTCGAGCAACAGAACGCGCTGGCGACCCTCGTGCGTTCGCACCGGCGCTTCGAGAACGTCATGCTCAGCAACCTCTCCGATGAACAGGCGGCTCGCTTTGCCGTCCGTCGCCACCAGTTTCCCGGCGTCGATATTCGCGAAGGCCTGATTCGGCACTATCCGTACGGCGAAGCTGCGGCTCATGCAATCGGCTACGTAGCGAGTATTTCGTCAGCGGATCTCGAGGTTATCGAGCGGCGCGAGTATGCGGCAACGTCGCACATCGGCAAGACTGGCATCGAGCGCGGCTTCGAGATCGAGCTTCACGGCGGGGTCGGATACCGTCAACAGGTCGTCAATGCGCAGGGCCGTGTGCTGCTCGATCCTGCGAGTCGCACGGAGAGCGCGCCGTCGGCGTCGGCGATCAGCAACCTCGAAACGCTATGGCCTGTTCCGGGCAGAAACCTCACGCTGAGTCTCGACATAGAGCTCCAGCTGGCTGCGGAAGCGGCGATGGCCGGTTTGCGCGGTGCCGTTGTCGCGATCGATCCGCGCAACGGCGATGTGCTTGCGCTCGTTAGCGCGCCGGGTTTCGATCCGAACCGGTTTGCGACAGGGTTGAGCCAGCAAGATTTCAAGGCGCTCAACAGTGATCCGGACAATCCGCTATTCCATCGCGCATTGGCCGGCACCTATCCACCGGGCTCGGTCGTCAAGCCTTTTCTGGGTCTGGCGGCGCTGCATCATCTGGAGATCGAACCCAGCGCGCGTGAGATGTGCCCGGGCTTTTTCGTCCTGCCGGGGAACACGCACCGCTACCGCGACTGGCGGCCTCAGGGCCATGGGCTCGTCGATCTACACGACGCCATCGTACAGTCGTGTGACGTCTTCTACTATCGTCTGGCTGTGGAGCTCGGCATCGACACGATCGAACAGTTCCTGAAGTCATTCGGGTTCGGCGCGCCGACGGGAATCGACATCAGCGGTGAGCGTGGCGGTGTCGTGCCATCGCGCGAATGGAAGCGAACCCGTTTTTCGAGGCGCGAAGACCAGGTCTGGTTTCCTGGCGAGACTGTCATCACGGGGATTGGACAGGGATTTACGGCCGTGACGCCGATTCAGCTCGCGCACGCTACGGCCGTGCTCGCAAGTCGCGGTACGGCCTACCGGCCAAGGCTCGTGATCGCTGCGGAGGATCGCGTCACTGGCGATGTCACCGAATTCATGCCGATCGGTCTCGGGCGCGTCGAGGTCGAGGAGTCTCAGTGGCAGTACATCCATGAGGCCATGCTTGGTGTCACCGAGGAGCCGCAGGGTTCAGGTTTCACGGCGATGCGCGGTGCGCCGTATCGCGTTGCTGGCAAGACTGGTACCGCCCAGGTGTATTCGATCGCGCAGGAAGAGGAATACGACGAGGAGAACGTCGCTGAGCGACTGCGCGATCATGGACTATTCATTGCGTTCGCCCCGGCCGAAAACCCTGTGATCTCACTTGCCGTTGTTGTGGAGAACGGCGGTGGCGGCGCGAGTGCAGCGGCGCCCGTAGCCCGGGCCGTGCTCGATGCGTTTTTCGCCGGAGAAGAGTATGTCACTCGGGAGCATTGAGCTCGGGCGGCATCCCGCCGCCGGTCTACGACCGTTGAGCTTTCGCGGCATCGTGGTGGATTTCCCGTTGCTCGCGACGATCCTCGCGATCTGCGCCTATGGACTCATCGTTCTCTACAGCGCCCTCGAGGAAAACAGCTCGCTGTTACTTAGACAGGGGGTGCGTCTCGGTATTGCGCTCGGCGCGTTCGTCGTCGTCTCACAGATTCCGCCGCGTTTGCTGCGGCTTTGGACGCCTTGGGTATTTTGCGTGGGGGTCGGTCTGCTGGCCTTGGTGACGGTCAGCGGTGATATGGGCGGCGGCGCGCAGCGTTGGCTCGATCTTGGAATCATCCGGTTTCAGCCCTCGGAGATCATGAAGCTTGCCGTGCCGATGATGGTTGCCTGGTTCATGCACGAGCGCACGCTGCCGCCGAAGTTCTCCCAGCTCTTCGTGCTCATGTTCATTGTGTTCTTGCCGGCCATCCTGATTGCGCGTCAGCCGGATTTGGGCACGGCGTTGCTCGTCGTGGCGGCTGGCGGTATCACGATTCTGTTGGCTGGTGTCAGTCTGCGAGTCATCGGTTTCGCAGGCGTGCTCGCGGTCGGTTCGGCGCCGCTGCTCTGGCATTTCATGCGCGACTATCAGCGCGCGCGTGTGATGACGTTCCTGAACCCGGAGTCCGATCCGCTGGGCGCGGGTTACAATATTATTCAGTCGAAGATCGCGCTCGGTTCGGGCGGGTTGTTCGGCAAAGGTTGGCTCAATGGCACGCAGGCGCATCTGGAGTTTCTGCCGGAGCGGTCGACGGATTTCGTCTTTGCCGTCATGGGCGAAGAGTTCGGCTTGCTCGGGTTGCTGTTGCTGCTCGCCTTATATCTCGCCCTAATCGGGCGCGGACTCTTCATCGCGACGCAGGCGCAGGAAACATTTACGCGCCTGCTCGCAGGTACGTTGAGCTTGACGTTTTTCTTTTACGTGTTCGTCAACGCGGGCATGGTTTGTGGTTTGCTGCCGATCGTTGGCGTGCCGCTGCCATTCGTGAGCGCCGGCGGCACGTCGATGGTGACGCTTATGGCCGGGTTCGGTATGCTCGTCGCCATCAAGGGAAACAAGAAGCTGCTGGCGCCATGACGGCTATGATCCCAGTTCGCTTTGTACGAATATTCGCGATAGCCGCGGCCTGTCTATTGGCTGCAGCGTCAGGCGCCTACGCCCAGGACGCTGCGCAGGCGCAGGCCGATTTCATCGCGCGGATGGTCGCGAGTCACGGCTTCGAGCGAGACTCGCTCGAAGCGCTTTTCGCCGAGATCGAAATCAACGATCGAGTGCTCGAGGCGATCTCACGTCCTGCGGAGCGCGTTCTAGCCTGGTACGAGTACCAAGATCTGTTTCTAACTGAGGCGCGCATCGCCTCTGGCGTCGAGTTCTGGACAGAGAATGCAGGCCGCATAGAAGCCGTAAGCGAAGCGTACGGCGTGCCGGCACAGATGATCGTGGCGATACTCGGTATCGAAACGTGGTTCGGAACACGCATGGGTAGCTACCGCGTGCTCGAGTCTCTTAGCACCCTAGCATTCGCTTACCCACGGCGTTCGCGCTTTTTCTCCAACGAGCTCGAAGCGTTTTTGCTCCTGGCGCGCGACGAGCAGTTCGACCCGCTCGGCGTGCTTGGTTCCTATGCAGGCGCGATGGGCGCAGGCCAGTTCATACCGACAAGCTTTCGCGCCTATGCCGTCGATGGGGATTCGGACGGCCGCCGTGATCTCTGGGAGAACTGGGAGGACGTGCTCGGCAGCGTCGCAAATTACTTCAAAGTGCACGGATGGCGGGCAGATGAGCCTGTCGTCGCGAGGGCCGCGCGCGCTCCGGGCGACGCTTCTCCCGTACCGGCCAACAGTATGGATCTGAACGAGACAGTTGCGTCGTTGAAGGAGCGCGGCTACGAGTTCACCACAGCATTCCCGGAATCGACCCCGGTTACTGTGCTCGGCCTCGAGGGCCGCGACGGAACCGAGTATTGGGTCGGCTATCACAATTTTCGCGTGATCACTCGTTACAACCGCAGCGTCATGTATGCGCTCGTAGCACAGCAGCTCGGCGAGGCGATCGCCGCTGCGCTCGAGCGGTCTGCGGCGACACAGTCTCTCGCGCAGACGGAGGATGCTGCATGACTGCCCAGTTTACGCCTACGCTGCTCGTGCTGATCGTATGTGCTGTGCTGTCGGCTTGCGCTTCATCTCCTAGCGAGCCGCAGGTGGTCATCGATCGCGAAGCAATCATCACTCCCGAGAGAACACGGGCTGGTAATCCACCCGAATACGAGATAGCCGGCGAGCGTTATTACGTCAAAGATTCGAGTGCCGACTACCGCGAGCACGGTGTCGCGTCCTGGTACGGCAAGGATTTTCACGGCCGTTCGACGGCCAACGGTGAGACCTACGACATGTATGGATTGTCTGCGGCGCACAAAACGCTGCCGATCCCGACCTGGGTCGAGGTTACGCACCTCGACAACGGCCGCCGCATCATCGTCAGGGTCAACGATCGCGGCCCGTTTGTCGACGGGCGTATCATCGATTTGTCCTACGGCGCTGCTCGCGAGCTCGATATGATCGAAGCTGGAACGGCCCGCGTGGAAGTCCGAGCACTCGGCGTTCCCGTGGGCGGTGAGCCGCCTCGTCCGGAGGTTTTCGCTGAGAATACGATCGAGCCTAGACGTTCGGGATTCTCGTTGATCTCGACGGCGGCGGCCGCAGAACCCGGGCCGAGCGACCAGCCCATGCAGCAGGTTTTCGCCCAAGTCGGCGCGTTCTCCGACCAGATAAACGCGGCCCAGCTGGTCGACAAGCTCCGCGCCAGCGGGCAGCGTAACGTCTTCGTGCTTTCCGAGTCGGTAGGCTCGGGGCAATTGCACCGTGTTCGTATCGGGCCGTTGGCCGACGTCGCAGCATACGATGACATTCGGCGCGACCTGATCTCGCTCGGTGTTCGCGATAGTCTGCTCGTGGTCGTAAACTAGCGCCAACTGTCCGTTTCGTCACTGACTGAGGTTCACAGGAGGCATTCGATGACTCGAGTCTGGACGGCCTTGCTCGGCTTGCTTTTCGTCGCTTCCAGCTTCGCGCAGGCGCCTATACCCGCGCCACCGCAGCTCGGCGCTGTCGGCTATCTGCTCGTCGACTTCGCGAGCGACCGCGTTATCGCCGAGAAAGACGCGGATGTGCCCGTCGAGCCCGCAAGCATTACGAAGCTCATGACGGCCTACGCCGTATTCAAGGCACTCGAGCAGAATCAGATTGCTCTGGATGACCAAGTGCGCGTCAGTGAAAAAGCATGGCGCACCCAAGGCTCGCGAATGTTCATCGAGGTTGACACCGAAGTCAGCGTAGAGGATCTGCTGCGCGGCATGATCATTCAATCCGGCAACGATGCAAGCGTCGCGCTCGCCGAGCACGTTGCAGGTTCCGAGGAAACCTTTGTCAGGCTCATGAACCAGCACGCCGCCATGCTCGGCATGACCGGCACGAATTTCGAAAACCCGACGGGTTTGCCGGGCGACAATCATGTCATGACGGCTCGCGACATCGCCTTGCTCGCGAAGGCTATCGTGGAGGAGTTCCCCGAGTACTACGGCTTTTATTCCGAGCGAGAGTTCACGTACAACGGTATCCGCCAGCACAACCGCAACTCACTGCTCTGGCGAGATCAATCCGTGGACGGGCTCAAGACAGGCCACACGGACGCTGCGGGTTACTGTCTAGTAACTTCGGCCGAGCGTGACGGCATGCGACTGATCTCGGTTGTGCTCGGTGCTTCGAGCCCCGAGGCGCGAGCCGATGCGAGCCAAGCTTTGCTGGGCTACGGGTTTCGCTTTTTCGAGACACACCGGCTCTATGCTAGAGGCGAAGAGATTACGACCGCACGAGTTTGGAAGGGCGAGCCGCAGGTCGCCGCGCTGGGATTGACCGAAGATCTTTATGTGACGATTCCTCGGGGTAAGTACGAATCGTTATCGGCTGTCATGGATCTCAGCACAGACCTCGTAGCTCCGTTGCAGCCCCAGGTCGCCGTGGGCGCGGTGCGCGTCTCGCTCGACGGTGAACCCGTGTCGGACGTTCCCCTCGTTCTCCTCCACGAAGTCGCGCAGGCCGGTTTTCTTGCGCGCCTCAAGGACGAGATTACACGGTGGCTCCAGTAGATTCTGCATCTGAAGACTCTCCGCTGAGTTTTCCGTGCGAGATCGCCGTCAAGGTTCTCGGGCCCAATATTCCGGAGTTTCGCGCGGCAGCTAGAGACATCGTCAGCCGGCACTATATGGGTTTTCGCGACGCCGCCGTCAGCGAACAGCTTAGCCGAAATGATGCCTACGTGAGCCTGACGTTCGTCGTCAACGCGCAGAACCGCGAAGAGATCGACGCGCTTTACCGCGAGCTCACGGCCAGCGACGAGATATTGATGGTGCTGTGAGCGCGGTGATCTTTCGCGACCTCGGCCAGCAGCCGCTCGATGTGGTCTGGGACGAGATGCAGCGCTTCACAGATGCACGCACCGTCGATACGCTCGATGAGATCTGGTTCGTCGAGCATCCGCCGATTTTCACACTTGGGCTCAATGCGAAAGAGGGTCACGTACTCGATGCCCGCGAGATCCCCGTTCTGCGGGTAGACCGGGGTGGGCAGGTCACCTACCACGGCCCAGGTCAGCTCGTCGCATACACGCTTATCGACATCAAGCGCCGGAAGCTGACCGTGCGCTCACTCGTCGAGTCGCTCGAATCGGCCGTCATCGACACCGTCGCCCGGTACGGTGTCGAGGCGCACGGACGGCGTGATGCGCCTGGTGTGTACGTTGGCGAGGCGAAGCTCGCCGCCGTGGGGTTACGCGTCCGCCGCTATTGCGCTTACCACGGCATTGCCGTGAACGTATCGATGGATCTGGAACCGTTCGGCAGGATCAATCCTTGCGGTTTCGAGGGTCTCGAGGTGACGCAGCTCAGCGCGCTGTGCGGTGTCGGCTCGCTGAGCCGAGTACGCGCGGATCTCGAAACTCAGTTCGAGCGCGGGTTCGGATAGTCTGGTGTTATCGCCAGGCTGGGGTGAAAGCCCGTAGCCTTTCTATTGCTTAGCGGCGGTCTGCGTCTGATAAGCGGCAGGCGCTTCGGTCGAGACGAAATCGTACTTCTTCTTCCACTTGGCGACGGATTCGGTCAGCTCGGCGATCTTTGCCTGTAGCTCCATCTCGCGCTCGTTTGTCATCTCTCCACCGCCGGAGCCAGACTGCTCGGCGCTTTCGATCATCGCACGTAGCTCGGCATTCTCACGTTCGAGGATGTCAATCTTGGACTTGTCCTTTTCCGTCATTGCCTTCAGGCGCATCGTCTCGCCATCGCTGCCACGCAGTTTCGCGAGCTTGCGCTGTTGCTCGTCGAGATCGGACTGAAGCCTCGCGACGATCGCGTTCTTCGTCTCGAGCTCCTCTTGCAGCTGCGAGACCTCGCCGCCTTTCTCATCGGCGTCGCGCTTGAATGTCTTGGCAGTCTTGAGCTCGTCCTCGAGCGACTGGATGAGCTCCGCTTGTGTTGCGAGGCGCTCCTGCAGAGCATCCAATTCACCCTGGTTATCGCTGAGCTCTTTCTGCGAGACGGTCGGGGCATCAGCCTCGAAGCCCTTGATTTTCTCTTTGGCCGCCGAGAGCTCGCTCTTGAGCGTTTCCATTCGCGTTACGAGCTTCTGTTGCGTCTCCTCGACGAGCGCCTTGTGCGTACGCAGGCTGTCGAGCCCGGCTTTGAGCGCGACCATGGCCTTGTTCTTCGTTCTGAGACCATCGATCAGTGATGAGATCAGGCTCTTGCGGCGGTTCACGAGCCGCTCGAAGTGAGTGGCTTTCTCGAGTCGCCAGAGGGCATCGTTGAGGCGCTCCTCGGCTTCCTCGACGCTATCCTGGAGTTTGTTGACCTGATCGAGCCGGCTGTTGGCCTGCTCACTGAGATTCTCGGAATACTCTTTCTCTTCCTTCAGCTCCGCTTGCAGCTCGGCAACCTGGTTGAGCGCTTCCTCGGCTCTGAGCTCGGCTTTCGTGACCGCGTTGTTGAGCGCCTCGGTGGTTTCCTGCTGCCCAGCGATTGCGCGTGTTCTTTCATTGAGCTCGGCACGCAGCTCGGCTTCGCGGGCGCGCACCTCTTCGAGCTCGGCTGCTATGGCCTCATGCTGGTTCGTGCGCTCTTGAACTTCAGTCTTTTCGGTTTCGATCCGGCGCTCGAGCTCTGCGAGTTCCGCAGCAAGTCCCTCGCGTGCGTCACGAAGCTCGGAAAGCTCCGTTTGAGCCTCTTGGAGCGACCTACGCAGTTCGGCGGCTTCCTGTTTTGTGCGGCCTAGTTCGGTTTTTAGC
Organism: Gammaproteobacteria bacterium; assembly: GCA_029864465.1. GTDB lineage: Bacteria > Pseudomonadota > Gammaproteobacteria > Steroidobacterales > Rariloculaceae > JAHEEM01. Next base: position 34,799 of record JAOTTJ010000003.1, read on the forward strand.
TCTGCGGCGAGGTTGCTAGAAGCTTCGCCATCGGCAAGCTGTCGCTCACGTTCGGCGAGCGATTCGCGCGTCGTCGCAAGCTCCGACTGCAACGCGGATTCACGCGTGCGCGCTGCCTCGAGCTGCGCGGACACGAGCTGTTGCTGTCGCTCGAACTCTTTAGTTCTTTCGTCGTCACTGTCGAGTTGGCGTTGCAGTGCGGCGACTTCGGCCGAGAGATCCTCTCTGGCTCGGCGCAGATCGTGCAGCTCAGCCTCGGATAACTGTATCGATGCTCGAAGATCGGCACTGTCCTGTTTCGCCCGCGATAACTCTTCGGCGAGCGCTGTGTCCGGTTGCGCCGGAGTCTCCGTCTGTTGTTCCGCCGCTGCGAGCCGGGCGCGCATGTCGGCGACGTCTGACTCTAACTCTTGTCTTCGAGCGTGGGCATCCGCGAGAACGGCGTTGAGGCCTGCGATTTGCTGCCTCAGATCCTTGATTTCCGCATCGGCGCTCGCCGTGGCTTCGGCATCCGAATTGCCCGTTGTGCTCGTCGATTCTGCTTGCGGCCGGCCACCCGCGAGCTGTTCGTCTTTCTCGCGCAGCTCACGCTTAAGCGTACCAATGCGAGATTTATAGGCGGCGATCTGCTCCTCGACTTTCTCGGCATTCGCACGCCAATAATTGATCTCTTTTTTAGTCAGTTTGTCCGGCCCCGACTCGGCAATCTCGAGCTTCTTCTTCAACGACTCGAGTTTCACGCGCTCGTTGGCGAGCACTTCCTCGAGTTGCTCGGCCTCGCGCTGCCAACGCTCAGATTCCTCTTCGACGCTGGCGAGACGATGGCTCAGGACCTCGACTTTGTTGGCGAGCTTGTCTTTGCTAACCGGTTTACGGGCCAGTTCTTCGGAGAGCTCATCAGCGCGGGCCTCAGAGTTCGCGAGCGCGTTCTGCAGCATGCTGAAGGCTTTTTGGGCTAATTCGCGCGGGTCTGCCATGGCAAATAACAGTCTTCTAGATCCCTGAAAACACGATGGATGCTAGCTAGTTTTTCGTTGGCCGACGCGGTACTCAGTCACGTTTTGACATAAACGACATGGCATACTTATCGAGTCGTGCGGGGGGGGCAATACGGGTGTCAGAAAGCAGGAGTATGGCCGAGGTCCTACGCGGCGGCAACGCGCAGGCGGCAGCGCGGCTCGCAAGGCGTCTCATCAAACCATTTAACAATAATCTCGTGCCGCGTCCTTGGGGCGGCACGCGCATGTTCGAGTACAAGGGCGCGCCGGCAGAGCACGCTGCCGCGCCTCCGGGAGAAGCGTTCGAGCTTGCCGCTTTCGATACGGACGAGGAGGCCGAGAAGTACCCGAGCGTGATCGGCTTCGAGGACGGCTCGACGCTCGAGCTGCCAGACCTGCTCGCGGCTAACGCCGACGCCATCCTCGGTCCGAAGTTCGTCGATCGCTACGGCGCCTGCGTGCCGCTGCTGCCGAAGACGCTCGACGTCAAGGAGCTGCTATCGGTTCAGGGGCACCCACCGGGCAACACGGAGGTCTACGTCATCATCGACGCTGATCCAGGCGCGACGATCCGGCTGGGATTCAGCGCTGACATCGAGCCGACAAGTTTCCGCGAAGCGCTGCTCGCAGGACGGCGGCGCCAGGCAGAGTTGGCCGAATTGCTGCGCGGCGGCGCGGGCCTCGATGAGTTGCAAGGAGTACTGGCACCCTGGCTCGGGCGGCGTGGCGCGCCCGCGAACGATCTCCTGCCGGGGCTAGAGCCATTTCTCGAGGCAGATGACGACTGGCCGGCGGCCCAAGCCTTGCTCGAGGATCTCAAGATGGTCTACTGGCGTGTGCTTGATTCGCTGAATACTATCCCCGTGAGTCCAGGCCAGGTTATCTACAACGCTACGCCGGCGCGCTTACTCGCCCGGTCCGGCGCCGAGCAGTCGGCCGAGGTCCATGCGCTTGGAAACCCGGAAGGCAAGGAAATTCTCGCGCTCGAAGTGCGCCGTCCAGGTCCGACGTTCAGAGCTTGGGACAACGTGAGGTTTCCGGTTCGTGATATCGACATCGATTCGGCCCTGAGCGCGCTCAATCTTTCTGCAACGATTGCCGAGGATTTCATTGTTGCGCCGGAGCTCATCCCGGGTCGAGCCGGCGTGTTCTGCTCCG
>JAOTTJ010000456.1 GCA_029864465.1 Gammaproteobacteria bacterium
CACACATTCGATTTGACGGAGGCCGGACTCGCAGCCGATGCGGCTTACGATCCGACGCTCGACGATCCGATTCTGCGCTGCGTCTCAGACGGTCTTATTCGCATGTCGCACGGGCCGTTCGATATCGAAGTTCTCGAAGGAGACGGCCGCGTCGTCGTGCTTCACGAGGACCTGCACGAAGTCAGACGGATCTACACCGATGGCCGTGAGTTCCCGGAAGGCATCGAGGAGGCGGGTTACGCGATGGGCTTCTCAATCGGTCATTGGGAAGGTTCGACGTTCGTGATCGAGACGCGAGGCCTCAAGCGCACGGTCTGGGACGCTGCCGGGATGCCGATCTCAGCCGGAGCGACCGTGACAGAGCGGTGGTATCTCGACGAGACCGGCCGATTGCATATCGAGATCAGTATGGACGATCCGGAGAATTACCATCGTCCTGTCCTGATGCATCAAGTCCGATCGAAACAACCGGCCGACGCGGTCGTCGCCGAGTATGCTTGCGACCCGCACGGTTTCTACCGCGGCTTGCAGATCTCGGGGCAGTTGGAGGAATACTGGGGACGATCCCAGAACCGTCTTTGAGAGTAAGGCTTCTCGGTCCGTCGAGTAGCAACAACCGATGGACCAGCTTGGAGGTAGATCATGAAACAGCTCATCTCATTAGTGGTTCTGCTGAGCTCTGCGTCACTCACCGGCACGGTGGCGCACGGACACCACGCTTTTGCAGCCAACTACGACCCCAACCTCACCGGCACGATCGAAGGCGTCGTCATCGAGGTCTTCTGGGCAAACCCCCACGTTCGTTACTTCCTCGAAGTCGTGAACGAGAACGGCGAGACGGAGCTATGGGACGTCGAGTCATCCAACATCGGCATGATGACTGCGGAAGGCTGGAATCGTGAGACCATCGAGGTCGGCGATCGTATCCGGGTCTCGGGCGGACTCGGCCGCGACGGGCTACGCCGCCTGTCGCTCGACCTGGATTCGCTCGAGGTCCTCAGCGAGCGCTGAATACTCGGCCGGCACAGGTCAGGCCGAGTATCAAAAGGAAGAAATGGAGCGGGAAACGAGACTCGAACTCGCGACCCCGACCTTGGCAAGGTCGTGCTCTACCAACTGAGCTATTCCCGCTTAGGAAGGCTGCCAATTTTAGAACACTCCAGGGTTACGGTACACCCCGGCCGCATCATCTCCGTTGCGAACGCGTGAATAGGTAAACGGCACCCGCATCGATGGGATCGCCAGTTGACCCGTCTGCGCCCGGTGCGGCTGCGGCGAGCAAGTCTCCGTCGCCATTCAGCGCAACACCGCTACCGAATGAGTCGTACTCGGTGGCGTCAGCGGCTTTGACGTAGGCTGCCTGGCGCCAGCCCTGCGCGGTACGCTCGAAAAGGTAAACCGCGCCCGATTCCGGTGCGGATGTATCGACGATTAATGGATTGATACCGGATCCGCCGCCCCGCTCCTGTGGCGCACCGGCCGCCAGCACGGTGCCGTCAGCGCTGAGCGCGAGTCGACTACCGAAAATGTCATTCGGGCCGATATTCGACGATTTTATGTAAGTGTCGAAGACCCACGTAGGACCTTCGCGCCTATAGACATACACCGCCCCGGCCGACCCGTCGACGGCACGCGTCCGCTCGGGCGCGGGGATGTCTGCCTGCCATTGCGCGGCGCCGACGCCTGGATTGAGGCCGTCCTCATCGCAGGCGCAGATAGCCATCGTGTTGCCATCAGCACTCAATGCGATCGCGGTGCCGAATGCGCCCTGCACGGTCGTATTCGATGCTTTGACGTAGGCATCCTGGCGCCAGGTTGCGCCGCTACGCTCGAGCACATAGACGGCGCCTGACCCTCTGGCTCGATTGTCGGCCTGATCCCCACCGACGCCTTCCGCAGCGCTGTCCTCGTCGAATCCGCACACACTCAGCGTATCGCCGTCGGCGCTCAGCGCGACGCAAAAACCGTACAGATCCCCCGCTTCGGCATTAGAGGCCTTGAGGTAGGCCTGCTGTGCCCACGAGCCGTCGCGACGGCCGTAGACGTAGACAGCCCCGGCATCCGCGGCTGCGTTATTGCGTTGATCGCCGTTGATCGTCGTAGCGGCACTGTCCTCGCCGATCGCACCAACCGCGAGCGTCGAGCCGTCATCGCTCAAAGCCACTGAGAAACCGAATCGATCCCCAGCATCGGTATTGGACGGCTTCAGATACGCCTGCTGCGACCAGCTGTCTGCGTCGCGGGAGAAAACATAGACTGCCCCGGCCTCCTCGGCCGACTCGTCTGATTGATCGCCATCTACGCCCGACGCGCTGCTGTCTTCGTAATTGGCCGAGACGGCGAGCGTGTCGCCGTTCCCGCTCAGCGCTATCGCGAAGCCGAAACCGTCGAGCAGCGAGGGGTTCGATGCCTTCAGATAGGCCTGCTGC
>JAOTTJ010000457.1 GCA_029864465.1 Gammaproteobacteria bacterium
AGGATGTTGCGCGACGTGCAGCCATCGAAGGTTTTCTTGCACTGGCGCCCGACGGTTTAACTCCCGCGGGCGGCTATCCAGGTAACGATGATGCGGGTCGGGCCTTGCAGCAGCAAATTGATCCCGAGCAGCTCAAGCAAGACATGATTGCGAGCGCCCAGTTCTTGGCGAGCCACTCGGACTGCACGGGCGCGCTGGGCGTCACGGGTTTTTGCTGGGGTGGCGGCATGACGGGCACACTTGCGGTCGAGCTCGGTAACCTGGTACGTGCGGCCGTGCCGTTTTATGGTGGGCAACCAGCCAGCGAGGATGTCTCGCGCATCAGCGCGCCGCTACTCATTCAATATGCAGAGAACGACCCGCGAATCAACGCGGGCTGGCCTGACTTCGAAGCCGCGCTGCGAGCCAACAACGTCAACTATCAGATGCATATGTATCCGGATACGCTGCACGGTTTCCACAATAATTCGACGCCCAGATACAACCCCGAGGCAGCTGAACTGGCTTGGGAGCGAACGGTCGAATTTTTCAGGGAGCACCTGTCGGACTAATCGCCGCGCAGCGCGCGTTCAGCACCGACGGGGTGTCATGATCTGACGCGCTAATGCTGAGCTGCGATCGGGGCCAGAAGCAATTCTGTCGTGAGATGCCGGAGTGTCGCGCGACGGATCCAATAATCAGGAGATGGGCATGAGATTTGTGACAACGGCGACGACGATTTCGGTCAGCCTCGCATTGAGTGCATGTGGCGGCGGCGGGGAAATGGCAGCTCCCGAGCCGGCTGCTGCGCCACAGGCTGCACCGATGGCGGCTGCATCGGCGCCGGCGGCCGAGGAGCAAATATTGACGACCAACGATGCCTCGTTGTTAGCTGAGCCTACTTGGGCCGTGTTGTTCTCTGGGCACGATCTGATGACCTTTGACCAGCTCGGCGGTGCAAACTGGGAACTCGTTGATGGTGTCGTGGGTGCGGACGATCGAGGCGAGCCGGGATGGCTTGTGACCAAGGCTGCGTTCTCGGATTTTCATATCCGCGTGGAATTTCAGGCCAGCGCGGAGAGTAATAGCGGAATCTTCGTACGTTGCGAAGATCCGACCGGCGTGAGCGCGGAGACTTGCTACGAGATCAACGTCTTCGACCAGAACCAGAATCCCGACAACCGGACCGGTTCGATCGTCGCGCATGCCCCGCCGACCGTCAGCGTCATGGCCGGTGATGCATGGAATACTTACGACATCATCGCTGAGGGCACGCGGCTGACGGTGCAGTTCAATGGTACCGTGACGGCGGAACTCGACGATGACACGCACGCCTCGGGTTACATAGCGCTGCAGTCGAACGGTGGACCGATCAAGTTCCGCGACGTCCGCATCCGACCGTTGTAGTGCATGCTTAGAACAGCGCCGAGTCTACGCGCTGCAATGATGGGCGTCCTGTCTAGGGTCCGGAAATGCTGACGCGACGCAGATTCATCGGAGAAACTGCCGGTTTGGGTATAGCCGCGGGCGTGCTTTCTCGCCTCGTCGACGCCCAAGCGGTTGTGCCGCGTCGCGCCATTCCGACGACCGGCGAGGAACTGCCGATCATCGCGCTGGGAACCTATCGAACGTTTAACGTTGGCAGCTCATCGGCGGAGCTCGAGCCTCTTCGAGCTGTAACGCAGCGGTTTTTCGAGCTCGGTGGGCGGATCGTCGATTCCTCCCCGCAGTATGGCCCGTCCGAAGCCGTATTCGGCGATGTGCTCCGCCAGATCTCTGACGTTCCGCGAGATATGTTCGTTGCGACGAAGGTTGCTACGGAGGGTCGAGAAGCGGGTATCCGGCAGATGGAGGAGTCTCCGGAAAAGATGGGGGTCGATTCGATTGACCTCATGCAGATTCACAGTATTCGCGACTGGCGGACGCACTTGCCGACGCTGCGGGCTTGGAAGGAGCAAGGACGTGCCCGGTACATTGGCATCAGCGCGTCCCGGGAGGTGCTCTACGAGGATTTTGTGGCGATCATGCGCAACGAACCACTCGATTTCGTTCAGATCAACTACAGCGTTGCCGAACGTGCATCTGAAGAGATTATCTTGCCGTTGGCCATGGAGCGCCGGATGGCCGTGCTGATCAATCGACCGTTCGTGGCGGGGGCCTTGTTTCCGTATGTCGTCGAACGGTCGTTACCGGAGTGGGCGGCGGAGTTCGATTGCCAAAGCTGGGCACAGTTTTTTCTGAAGTACGTGCTCGCACACCCAGCCGTCACAGCGGTTATTCAGGCGACAACCGACGTAGGCCACCTCGTCGACAATATGGGTGCCGCGTACGGGCGAATGCCCGACGATGCAACGCGCCAGCGCATGACGGATCTGATAGGGCTGACGGGACGCCCGCCCTGGGACTGAACAAATGCTTATTGACAC
>JAOTTJ010000458.1 GCA_029864465.1 Gammaproteobacteria bacterium
AGTGTCGTCACATCGGCCGAAAAGTCGGTCGCGCGGCGCAGAACCTGTCGCATCGAGCTGTCCTTAGCATCGAGATAGCAGTGAATGACCAAATCGATATCGAGAAAGATAGCCTTACTGACTGCCTGGATAATCTGAGTGGCTGGCTCACCTCTGTCGGAGTATTCGCTTGAAATCCGCGCAATAAACTGAACCAGCATCTGGCAGTAGCCGCCGATATACCAATTCGGTGTCAGGCCTACGCGGGCATGAGCGCGACCTATCTGAGCCGCCTTCTCAAAGTACGCACTATCATACTTGCCTTCGAACAATGTCTTCAGCCAATGATTTTTCTGCCCGGAACGGGCGCGAGCGATTGCGTCTTCATCGACAAACAGCGCCCGTAGATCGGGTTCCCTGAGTATGTGCGAGTAAAATCGATCCAACATTTCGTCCATCGCCGATTCTAGAATATCTTTGGCGTTTCGCAGCTCCGCCACGGCGTTGCCATCGATGTCTAGGAACCTCAGACGTTCCTCCATCATTTGCGTATGCGGCATATCTCTACCTCTTGAATCGATTCTTATCGGCTACATAAACTGTTAGTCGGAGCTGCATCTCTCATGATGACAGGCTAGGCAGTCCCGTATTTGGTTTCGACCTCGACGCCGAGTTCCTTCAGAAATCCCGTGGGCAGTATGCCCCCGGCGCTTATAATGACCGCGTCGTTCGCAATGCGCAGTAGCTGCCCCTTCTGTTCAATCTCAACATACTCCTCGCCGATGGACTGAACATTGGATTCGAGCAGAATCTCGATTCTGCCTTCGAGCTTGGCATTTTCGAGTTTCAGCCTGTTCTTCTTCTTTGCTCTTGAAAATGCTTGCGACCTATATGAGAGAGTAACCGTTGTTCCGGGTTGCGCGCTGATCATCAGCGCGCTCTCGAGGGCACTGTCACCACCACCAACCACGAGCACTTTCAAATTCCTGTATTGCTCGGGGTCTATCAAGCGATAGGTGACTTTCGATAGCTCCTCGCCCGGTACGCCGAGTTTTCGTGGGGTCCCGCGTCGACCGATTGCCAATAATACGGCGCGCGCTGAGTATCGATTCCGAGTCGTGACTATATCGAAACTGTCGCCGTCTTTATTGATGGACTCTAGCCTTTCCTTGAAACTAATCTTCAAATGGGTGCGTTCGACTACTTTTTGCCAATATGCAAGTAGCGTTTCTTTGGTTGTTTCGGTGAATTTCATTTTCCCTATGAGCGGTAACGTTGCCGGCGCGGTCATAACCAGCTTCCGTCGTGGGAAACTAGCCACGGTTCCGCCGAGGGAGTCTTGTTCCAGTGTCACGAAGCTTAGCTGGTGCTGCTTGGCGGCGAGCGATGCCGCAATACCCGATGGTCCGGCACCAACAATGACGACGTCTAATGTGCCATCGCGCGCGCCGCCCACTTTCTCGACGATGCATTCCATGGCTTGCCGGCCCTGTTCGATGGCGTTTCGGATCAAGCCCATGCCGCCCAGTTCGCCGGCGATAAAGATTCCGGGGATATTGGTCTCAAAGTTTGGCTTTACGTTCGGGATATCGACGCCGCGGCGCTCGGTCCCGAAGACCAGAGTGATCGCATCGACCGGACAGGCGATTTTGCAGGCTCCATGACCGATGCAGTCAGTTGGGCTCACCAGTTTGGCCTTTCGCCTTACCATCCCGAGGACCTGATGCGCTGGCATTTCTGGACAGGCCGACACGCAAGATGCGCACCCAATACACTTATTGAGATTAATTACGGGGTGCAAGGACACGGGATCGAGAAGGCCAGCTTCTCGACTCTCCTCGAGAGTTTCCACGCTCGCTCGCTGCTGTCGCCGTTGCTTTCGAATGTAGAACAGCAGGATAAGCGCTATCGGCGTTCCGTAGACAGCGAAGCCTAAGAGCTCAAAGTCCATGGTGGGTAATGCTTCTCAGTAGCAAACAGTGGCTAAATCAGACGTTGACACGACATCAGCCAAACGGTGAGTTGTCCTTAGAGAAGTGTGCACCGAGACGCTGCATTGGTGCACCCTGTCGCTCCATGGCGACGCTCTCTTCTGCCGAATCGTCCTGTATCGAACCTCAGTTGCGCCTATTATTGTGTTAACGATTTGGGCTGCGGCGGCGAATGCAAAAGCGCGGCTAACGACCGCGGATGGCCCGCTAGCAGACTTAATTATTGCGCAAGCCCGTCGCAGCCAGGCCGGATGACTCAGATGCCTAATTGCAATACTGTTAAGTCCGACCAAGAAATCAGGATCGAGAGTGAGACAAGGTGGGGGCGGCATTAGTTGCCGCTAAGCAAAGGACCAAACCAGCATGGCTGTATCGGATCACGTAAACCTGGATCAATTCATGGCGGGGCTGAAGCAACGGAACCCTGGTGAAAC
>JAOTTJ010000099.1 GCA_029864465.1 Gammaproteobacteria bacterium
ACACCGTTTTGCATGGTTACGACAATAGTCTCGGGCCCGAGCAGCGGTCGGCAGGCCTCGATCGCAGTTTCGATATCAAAGAGCTTCACACAAAGCAGGACGACGTCGGCAATGCCGGCATCGACAGGATTATCGGTAACCTCGAGTGGATAGACGGTCGTCGTACCGCCACTGTCGACGATGCGCAGGCCGTTCTCTCGCAGCGCATGCAGGCGCTCGCCACGCGCGATGAAAACGACGTCATTCCCCGCTCGTGCGAGCCGGCCGCCGAAAAAACAGCCTACGGCGCCCGCACCCATGACCGCGATTCTCATGGCCGGCGCGTGGGGTCTGCCCGAAAGTGCCGAGCGCGGCTAGCTCGTGACGCCGGTCGCGCCGATCCGGATGATCACGTCGACACCACGCTGTTCAGTGCCGCGGGGAAACGCACCCTTGAACTGCAAGGCAACGTTCTCGGGCTCGATATCCGTCAGCTCACCCGTGTCGACGTTATAGAAATGATGATGCGGCCGCGTCGTCGGATCATAGAACTTTCGTCCGGGATCGACATCGACCGTACGCAGCAGGCCGCATTCACAGAACAGGTTCAGCGTGTTGTAGACGGTCGCCTTCGAGACACGGAAACCTTTCGCCTTGATTGCGGAGATGATCTGCTCTGCGGACTTGTGCTGCGGCATAGCCAGAATCACCTCACCCACGTCGAGGCGCTGCTGTGTTGGTGTAACGTCGTGACGCTCCAGCAGCTGTGCTATTTCTTCCCGGTTCAAAGCAAGTACCGATAAAAATCAATTGTTTAAAGTATACCTGGCCGCACGCGCCGGCGACAATAACCACGCCTCAAACCCGGCAGATCGCGAGTATTCCAGGCCGATCCCGTCAGATTCCGGGCTCGCGTGTGCGCGCTGCCGAAGCCTATCGTGAACAGCCTCCCGCGAAATGATTCCATCGAACGGATATCGAGCTTCGAGTTTTGGGCAAGTTACAAGCTTCGGGTGTATCGCTTTGGGAGCTGCTCTGCGCCCTCGGTCTCGGCGCGGTCGTATTCTCATTGGCGGTACCGGCGTTGCGCAGTTTCCTACTCGATGCGCGGCGCACGGCAGACATTAATGCCTTCGTCACCGCCGTGCAGCTCGCACGAAGCGAGGCCGCCAAGCGCGGCATGCCCGTTGTGCTGTGCAAGACGGCCGACGCCAGCAATTGTGCGGGAACCGAGCTTCGCTACGACTCGGGCTGGATGATCTTCGTCAATACGGACCGGATACGGCCACCACATCGCAGCCCGGCTGAGGATCTACTGATGCATTACCTGCCCGAAACACAGGGGACGATCTCGGCGAACCGCAGATTGTTCGAATTTCGCCCATTCAGCTGGCGCAGCACGAACGGAACTGTGACGTTCTGCGATGCGGCCGGTCGCCCGCGTGCTGTGATCGTCAGTTACACGGGCCGGCCACGGGTCGCCGATATCGGGCCTGGGGGTCGACCGCTCGTGTGCGCGGATTTACCATAATGGAACACCCGAATAAGCCGCTCATCCCGCCGCTGAAACCGGTCGTCGGACGCTTTTGCGCCGTTGGGAATCAGGCACCTATAGTCGCTGCCCATGAAGCGAAATCACCAGCAAGGATTCAGTCTGCTCGAGTTGATGGTCACGCTGCTCGTTATGGGCATCGTCCTCGGCTTCGGCGTGCCGAACTTCATGGAGTTTCAGCGCAGCAGTGTGATGACGTCCGAAGCCAATGATTTCGTGAGCGCCATCTATCTCGCCCGAGGCGAGGCCGTCAAACGCCAGACGATGGTGACGCTCTGCGCGAGCGCAAATGCCACGGCAGCCGCACCGGTCTGCGGTGTCGGACCGCCCACGGGATACATCGTGTTCGTCGACGATGCCAATCCAGTCGTACCGGCCGCGACCGACGGTAATGCCGTCGTCGATGTGGGTGAGCAGATCCTGCTGCAGCACGCGCCGCCGGGCGGAACGATCGCGATCTCGACGGCCCCCGCCAACAGTATCTATATTACCTACGCTCCGAACGGCTTCGTCGTTCCGACAGCCTTCGCCGCGCCGACCCCGTCGCTGAACACCGTGCTCTTTTGCGACGACCGCGGGAATCGCGATGCGGGCGGAACGTCCACCGCGCGTGTCGTCAACGTCGCACCAACTGGCCGCGCCCAGATCATGCGAGCGATTGCGGACGTCAATGTCGCGATCGCCGCTACGGGCGGCGTGTGCCCCTAACCAAGCTCGACCGAGAATGAAAAGACAACTCCTTCACGAATCCGGATTCACGCTCATCGAGGCCATGGTCTCGCTCGTCGTGCTGTCAGTCGGCATGATCGGAATCGCGGCGCTCTATGCGCAGGGACTCGGCGCCGGTCGCACGGCTCAGTACCGCACGGAAGCTGTGAATCTGGTTGGCGATATGGCAGATCGCATTCGGGCCAATCGGCTCGGCGGAGCAGCCTACGCCGGTGCGCCTGCCAACAACGGTTGCGACCCGCAAAACGGCGGCGTGAACTGCACGCCAATCCAGATGGCGGCGCATGACTTGTTCATCTGGAACCAGCAAGTGCAACAGCGGCTGCCCAACGGCGTGTGGCAGATTCTCGTCAATCCCGGAGCGGTCCCGCCGAGTTTTCAGATTCAGGTGTCCTGGACCGAAGTTGGTCAGGCCGCCCCGGTTCAGCACCAAATGGTGATTCAGGTGCCTGGCTTTTGAAACGCCGGAAATATTTCATTGTGAAACAGATGACGATACTACGCAGACATCGGATCAGAGGCCTCACGCTCGTAGAGCTCATGGTTGCAATGTCGATCGGCTCGTTCCTGATGATCGGAGCCGTCACGGTATTCATGCAGAGCCGCACGACCTTCCGCGTGAACGAGTCGATCTCGCGGCTTCAGGAAAACGCGCGCTTCGTCATCAATGCGATCGAGCCGGACTTACGAATGTCACACTATTGGGGGCTTACGAGCCGGACGATCAAAATGGTCGGCCGCAGGACGCCCGTTGATCCTATTCCACCGGGCTTCGCGGTCGCCAATGACTGCGGTCAGAATTGGTCGATCAATCTCGACAGGGCAACCAACGGCACGAACAACGCTTACGGTTGGGCATGCCCGGCCTTCGGCGCCCCAGCCGCGTTCGGTGCCGATACGCTCGAGATTCGCCGTGTCAGCGAAGACCCGCTGTTACTTCTTCAACCAGGTGTAATCTACGCGCAGACCGCACGTTTCCGCGATGGTCAGCTGTTCGTTGGCGGCGCAGTTCCACCCGGGTTTCTTCCCGCCACCTCTCAAACGCACCAGCTCATCGTCAACGGCTATTACGTGAGCGCCAATTCGACCCTCGACACGCCCGGCAACCCCGTGCCGTCGCTGCGCATGAAGCAGTTGATCGGCGGTGGCCTGGGCGGGCCTCGGATTGTCGATCAGGAGATTCTTCCCGGCGTCGAGGATTTTCAGGTGCAGTTCGGCGTCGACACGGATCTCATCGACACGCCGAACCGCGGGTCGATCGACCGCTACGTGAATCCCGGCGACCCGATCCTGACGCCCGGCAACGCCGCTTTCCTTCCGGATGCGCAAGTGCTTGCGATCCGCATCTGGCTGCTCATGCGCGCGGAACGTCCGGAAAACGGCTATACCGACACGAACAACTATATCTACGCCGATCAAAACATTCCGGCGCCGAACGATGCATTCCGTCGCACGCTGGTAACGAAAACTGTCTACGTTAGAAATGCAAGGGGAGCGAGATGAGAATTGTAGTACGCCGAGCGCCGCGGGCGATGCCGAATCGTCAAGGCGGAGCAGCTTTGATCGTTGGCCTCGTTCTGCTCATGGTGCTGACCGTGCTAGGCATATCAGGAATGAACACGGCCACGCTCGAGCTCACCATGGCCGGTAACGCCCAGTTTGGCCAGGACGCTTTTCAGGCCGCAGAAACCGGAATCGATCTCGTTCTCGCACGCCGGACGTTCAGCACGGTCCCCAACTCTCCCGGGAATATCGTGCCGCCCACGCCGCTCGGCGACGGCTCCTATACGACTCAGGCCCTGACGAACTTCTGGGACACGACTGATGTCCCGGATATCGGATTCAGCGGCGGTGTCGGCACGTCGGGCACCGTGCAAGCGTTTCACTTCGACATCGCGTCAATCGGAATCGGGCCGCGGAACGCGCGGGCCACGCACAATCAAAGCTTTTATGTTGTAGGACCCGGCGGTAGCTAGCCGCTGCCGGTCAAGGAGCATCATGATGATTCGGACATTGATCATATTAGTCGCTGGCCTCGTGACGGTATCGAGCTCGGCGTGGGCTTACCGCGTCATCGATCAGATCGAAGACGGCTACGAGCTCGCCCTCGTGATGGTCCGCTTGCCTCTCAGTGAGCGCGGCACGATCGTGTTCAGGGTTTGCGAGGAGTGCAACACCACGGCCCTGCGCGTCACCAATGCGACGCGTTACTTCGCCAATGGCGCGCCCGTAGAACTCAGCGAACTCAGAGAGCTCGCCGAAGCCGCGCGCGCTACGGCAGCGGGGCGCGATAGGGCTGGCATTTTTATCAGTTACGACATCGCATCACTGCGCGTAAACCGCGTGAGATTGAGTTACTGAGACTGAGTACCGCAGTTTCGATTGCGCAAGGATAGCGCAACTGGGAAATATTCAAGGACAAGCCATGAATAGCATCAACATCAAACGTAGCCTCTCGCTTCTAATCGGAACGTCCTGGGCCGTGCTGTCGGGGCTTCCGGCCCTCGCCGACGACACCGAGCTCTTCGTCACCGACCCATCTTTGCTGGCGAATTCGCAGCCCAATATCCTGTTCATCATCGATACCTCGGGCAGCATGGACAATATGGTTACGACACAGCCGAGCTATGATCCTACAGTCATCTATGGCGGGGCATGCGACGTCAACCGGATTTATTGGCGCACGGACACGGGCGATCCGCCTTCCTGCGCGACAGACCGGTGGTTCGACGTCTCGGCGTTCACGTGCAATGCAGCCAAGGTGGCCTTTGCTAACGGGACGGGCCGCTACACGGACCGCATGGCTCAATTCGACGACGTCACGGACGATCGTTGGGAGTCGATCGACAGTGCCGAGAAATCACGCTGGGTCGAGTGTGAAGACGATGCAGGTCTCCACGGACAGGCTACCGGTGACGCAGAGATTTATCCGCGCAACGGCGACCCCAATATCCTCTGGACCGCGAGCTCCAATCAGTCGATCTCGTGGGGCCAGACGCCCACGGACCGGCTCTACACGGCCTATCAGGGTAACTACATCAATTGGTTCTTCGGCCCCACGACCACGGCGATGCGCATCGACGTCGTCAAGGACGTCTCGACAGATCTGCTTAGCTCGGTCAACGGCGTCAACGTCGGCCTGATGCGCTTCAACTACGAGGAGGGGGGACCCGTCATTCACGCCATGGAGGACATCGACACGGCGCGAGCACCGATGACGACAACCATCAACAACCTGCCTTACCCCGACGGCTATACGCCACTCTCGGAAACACTCTATGAAGCCGGCCTTTATTACATGGGCGGGCTCGAGGACTACGGCGATGTCAACGATCCCGCCAGTAGCGTAGCCGCTTCGAAAGAGCCATCGAATCTTGCCCGCTACAACTCACCGATGGACTTGGCGTGCCAGAAGAACTTCATCGTCCTGTTGACCGACGGCGCGCCGACGCGCGACTCGAGTGCCGATAGCAAGATCGCAGCCCTGAGCGGCTTCAGTACGGCGACGGGCAACGCCAGCTGCACCGGCAGCGGCAACGGCCACTGTCTCGATGACATGGCCGCCTATATGTACGAATCGGATCTGTCTCCGCTTCCCGGGAAGCAAAACGTCGTGACCTACACGATCGGGTTCACGACCAATCTACAGATCCTGGATGAAACAGCCACGCGTGGTGGCGGTGCTTACTTCCTCGCGGACGATACGGCATCGCTGTCGACAGCGCTGACGAACATCGTCACCGAGATCCTCGATTCGCAGACGACGTTCACGTCGCCAGCCGTGTCGGTCAACGCGTTCAACCGTACGCGTAATCTCAACGAGCTCTACATAACCGTGTTTCAGGCCTCGGGCGACACGCACTGGCCCGGTAATCTCAAGAAATACCGGCTGCGGGCTTCCGATGGAGAGATCCTGGATGCGGACGGCAACCCCGCCATCGATCCCAGCACAGGCTTCTTCCAGGCCAACTCGCGCAGCTTCTGGAGCGCATCGCCCGATGGTCCCGAGGTCGTCGAAGGCGGCGCTGCCAACCAGCTACCCTCGCCGGCGACGCGCAATGTTTACACTTATTTAGCCGGATCGTTGCTCACGACCGCCGGTAACCTCGTCGACGATGCGAACACGAACATCGACAACGCCGTGCTTGGCATCGGTCAGCCTGGCGATCCGACGCGTGACACGCTCATCGACTTCATACGCGGTGTCGACGTCGCCGACCACGACCAGGACGGGGACCTGACCGAGCCACGCAATCAGATCGGCGATCCGTTGCACGCACAGCCGGCCTCAGTCATCTACGGCGGCACGACGGCAAACCCCGACATCAACGATGCCGTCGTCTACTTCGCGACGAACGATGGTTATCTGCATGCGGTCGATCCGCTCACGGGCGTCGAGAAATGGGCGTTTATCCCGCCGGAGTTCCTCGATGACCAGGTGACGCTGTTCCACAACAACTCATCGGCCAACAAGCACTACGGCATCGACGGTAATCTGCGTATTCAGATGATTGCCGACAACGACGGAGTCATCGATCCGGGTGCCAACGAGAAGGTCTACCTCTACTTCGGCATGCGCCGCGGCGGCAATTTCTACTACGGCATGGACATTACGAATCCCGATGCGCCGCAGGTCATGTGGAGCATGGACGGAGCCGACCTGCCTGGTGTGGGCCAGAGCTGGTCGACGCCGGTGCCGACTAGAATCGACATCTCCGGCGTCGCACAAAATCCGGAAAACGCGGTTTTGATCTTTTCCGGCGGCTACGACACATCGCAAGATCAGTACGCCAGTGGCACGGACAACACCGGTAATGCCTTGTACATCGTCGATGCAGTTAACGGCAATTTACTTTGGCATGCGAGCGACGCCGGCGCGGACCGCAATCTGGCGAAGATGCTCTACTCCATCCCTTCCGACGTGAAGGTACTGGATCTCGACAGCGACGATCTCGCCGATCGCATGTACGTCGGCGACATGGGCGGACAACTCTGGCGCTTCGATATTCATAACGGCCAGGGAGTTGCCGACATCGTGACGGGCGGGGTCTTCGCAGAGCTCGGCAGCGCGCCGAACGCCTCTCCCGGCACCGCCGAGAGCCGGCGCTTCTACTACGCGCCCGACCTCGCGCTCACGAGCGACGAGTACTCGAGCTTCCTGCACATCGGCATCGGTTCCGGCCATCGCGCACGACCGAACAGCGTCTTCACGCAGGACCGGTTCTACGCGCTGCGGGATTACGCGCCGTTCACTGCGTTCAACCAGTCGTACTACGACAACACGCTCGTGCCGATAACGGACGCTGGACTGCAGGACATCACGGACAACGCCAGTGCCGTCGTGCCGGCCGGCAGCCCGGGCTGGCGCTTCGAGCTGCGTACCGGCGGCTGGCTCGGCGAAAAGGTGCTTGCCGAGCCGCGCACATTCAACAACCAGGTCTTCTTCACGACGTTCACCCCAGGGGCTGGCGCGTTATCCAACGGCTGTCTGCCGTCCCTGGGCACGAACCGGCTCTACATCGTCGACCTGTTGACGGGCGCACCGGTCAATAACCTCGACAACTCGGCGGATCCTGACAACCTGACCGAGACCGACCGCTTTATCAACTTCCGCGGCTCGATCTCCGACGGCGTCAACTTCCTGTTCCCGTCGACGGACGCCTCGACCGCAGCGGATCCCAATAACTGCGTCGGGGACGAGTGCGCACCGCCTCCGTTGGCATGCGTGGGCTTCTTCTGCTTCCCGCCAGGATTTGGCAATAATCCCGCTAGGACGTTCTGGAGCGAAGAAACGACTAATTGAACCGGCGCGCCACCCCGGGGGAGACTTCCTCCGGGGTGGCGCGGCCCTACGGCGCGATGCTAAGAGATAGATAAATGCACAAACTCAAGCCCAAACTGAACCGACCCGTTCATGTCGAGAAGCAGCAAGGTGTAACTTTGCTCGAGCTCATGATCGTCGTTGTCGTGGTTGCGATTCTCGGCATGGTCGCCTTACCGAGCTACCGGCAATACTCGATGCGCGCTCATCGGACCGAAGCCAAGACAGCACTGCTACAGCTCGCCACGGCACAAGAGCGGTTCTACCTGCAGGCCAATACCTATACCGCCAACTTCGCAGCGCTGAATCTCACGGGCATGAGTGAGAACAATGTGTACACGCTGGCTATTCCAGTGGCGAATGCGCAGACGTATCAGGCAACTGCCGTGCCGACGCCCGGCGGCGGAGTCAACGGCAGGGACATGAACGGTGACGTCGAGTGCGCGCAGTACGGAATCAATGCGCAGGGGCTCAAGACGGCGCTGCCCGATCCCAACACCGCCTGCTGGTAGCCGTATCGGCGCGTTTGCCGATGCTAAGCAGGCGGGCTAGCGCTGGGCTTGGCGTGTAGCAGGCTATCGAGTATCAACAACCCCGCTCCTACCGTAATCGCGGAATCGGCGACGTTGAAGGCTGGGAAATACCACTGCTCATAGTGCACCCGGATGAAATCGACGACGTAGCCGAAGCGCGCACGATCGATCACATTGCCGATCGCCCCGCCCATGACGAGACTCAGCGCCGCAGCGAGCAGGCTCTGCCCCCGGGATGGCAGCTTGTAAAGCCATACGGTGATTCCGATGCTGACAGCAATGCCTAGCACGATAAAAAGCCAGCGCTGCCAGCCGGATGCACCTGCCAGAAAACTGAACGCAGCCCCTTCATTGTGTAACCGCATGAACTCGAGCACGGGCAGTAACACGATCGAGTCGAACTCAGCGAAGTTACTGAGAATGAGCAGCTTGGTCCATTGATCGAGCCCAACCACGATCGCGGCAACGGCGAGCCAGCGCAAAGCGCCAAACCGACCCAGTGATTTGAGTGTTGGCCCCGCTGGCTCACTCATGCGAACTTCCGCTGCTCGCCCGGCCCTTCGACGTTGCCGACGCAGCGCGCGCACAAACCCGGATGCTCGGCAATCGTGCCGACGTCGGCGCGACGGTGCCAGCAGCGCGCGCATTTCTCCGCAGTCGTCGGCGCCACGGTCAGATCGAACGTCGTGCTGGCCTCGACGGCATCGGCAGGTTTGGCATCGGCCGACTCGACCCGCGCAGCAGACGTGATCAGGATGAATCTGAGCTCGTCACCGAGCGCGCGCAACGCACCGAGCTGCGGATCAGAACAATAGACCGTCACGTCCGCGTCCAGCGGCGAACCGATCTTACCTTCGACGCGAAGCCGCTCGAGCTCTTTGTCGACGGCCTCGCGCAACTCGAGAATCATGTCCC
>JAOTTJ010000459.1 GCA_029864465.1 Gammaproteobacteria bacterium
AAACGAACGCCGCCAGGGACGGCCGTCCCTACGGATTATTGAAGACGATCGTCAAGGAAGGCGGCATCCGACTGCCCACGGCGTTCGATCGCGGCTCGGACGAACCGCTGCTTACCGTGCAGGAGCCCGAGACGGGCGCGTCGTCCTTGGAAGGCCGTTGGATGGCCGACCCTGCGAAGCTCGTGAGCTACCCGGGCGGCCTCGATGGGCTGTTCCGTGCGCATCTGACGTTGACGGACGCAGGCCTGGCCGCGCAGGCCGCGCTCGACGAGTTGACCGACGAGAACCCGGAAGCGACGTGCATCGGCCGCCCGACACCAGGGATGATCGTTGCCACGAACCTGTATCCCCTAGAGATCGAGTTCTTCGGCGACAACATTGCAAGAATTCGAAGCGAGTACTTCGACGACGAGCGAACCGTGTACATGGACGGGCGTGGTCATCCGCGAGCCGATCAGCGGACCGTCGCAGGGCACTCGATCGGCTACTGGGACGGGGACGTGCTAGTCGTCGACACGGCGAATTTCTCCGACCACCGCTCTCCTTACCAGATGGGCGTACCGTCTGGCGCGCAGAAACACGTTGTCGAGAGATACCGTCTGCTCGAGGGCGGCAAGCGCATGATTGTCGAGTTTACGCTCGAAGATCCGGAGTACATCGTCGGCTCGATGGTTCACAGCCGCGAGCTCGTTTACTCACCGCAACTGTCGATGACTCGATTCGACTGCAACCCGGAGGTCACGCGACGATTCGTACCGGAGTAGGTCCGAGCTGAGGTTCCGCTGCTTTTTGGCCGGGCCTGCGAATCATCACGTAGACCTGCCGCGGGTCCGGGCCGGGCCCGCGCAGTCAGGCTCCAACGAACAAGGCGCGCGCCTCTAATCGCTCGTGCGACACTGCCGGGAGTCCTCGATACATTCCATCGCCTCGATGTCCGTAATTCTCGAGTTGGATTCGCGGTAGCGGTAGAGGTAGTCCCACATCGTGACGATGTTCGGGACGAGATAAGCGTCAATGCGATTGTAATCCCCGAACTCCTCCAACATCGACGCCTCGGTCAACGTTTTGATCTCCTGCAGCGTGCGGCCATCCGCCATGTGCTGTAGCACCGTGTCCTTGAGCGTTTGCAGATAACGATGGTGATCCAGGAACGCATCCTGAGTCGTTACAGGTCCATGACCGGGCAGAACGATGCTAACGTCTTCGAGATTCGCCAGCGTCCTCATGACCTTGAGCTGGTTGTTGACCTCCATGTCGCGAAAATCGGGGAAAAGATTTCTGCCTTTGGCCGAGTCGATCGCGATCAGGACCCCCTCCTGCGGAATGTGGACCTGAATAAGATTATCGCTGTGCGTCGGGCCGAAGTAGAGCAACTTGACTAAAATGCCGCCAAGCATCAGATCCATCTCGTCCTCGAACGTAATCGCGGGAATGATGGAATTGCGCTGCTCGAACGTCAGATGGGGAATGATGTTTCTGTGCCCGACGCCGACAGCCGTATCACTAAAAAGCCCGGTATTGCAGTTATGGTCCTGGTGATCATGGCTTAAAACGACGTACTTGACCGGGACGTCGTAGCGCCTGTCGAGCTGGTCCTTCAACCACTCTACGGTCCCCGACTGACAATAATGCCCGTCGACGAGGATGATGCCTTCGTTCGTCAGAATGTAGGCGCCGTACTGTCCGTCGGAACCCCAACGAAAAACGTGCTCCGAGATCTGATTGATCGTTCGATCACCCGCCCAGACGCGTTCCTGCGCGCTCGAGTTCGGCGTGCCGAACGCCAACACGGTGAGTGCCCAGCTCAGCGCAAGACTTGCTCTTTTCATCTTGATTCCCTTTTTCAATAACTCAGCGGGCTACCCATCGCCGGATTGACGCCGTTGTGAAAATTTCCCTGGTCCCTAACGACGCTTCCGACGCCGTTCTCGTCGTAGTGAACCCAGACGAGACCGTGAGCGTCGCCGTTGCCGGGCATGTCGATGCTCTTGATCAGCTCCTTCGTCTGCGTGTCATAGACGAGAATTCGGCCTTCGCCATTGCTCGTCGCCCACATTTCCCTGCCGTTCGGCGCCAATAGAACGTGATCGGTCTTGTAGGCCCCGAACAGCGTCGCCGTCGCAATACCGGCCTGCGTATCCATGACGGTGATCGTTCGACCCAGGTGATGCGCACCCTCACCTTTATCTGCGACCCAGAACTCGGTCTCATCGGCATTGAGCGAGCCCCCGTAAGGGCCGATTCCCGTGCCATGCGTCCAGATCACCTCACCTGTTTCGATGTTGATCTTCGATGCGTTGCCCATCGTATTGACGACGTAGAAATGCTCCTTCGCTGAGTCCACGACGAGCCAATTCGGCCGGTAGCCAGGCACTGGATACTCCTTGACCACGGTCCAC
>JAOTTJ010000460.1 GCA_029864465.1 Gammaproteobacteria bacterium
GTATCGGGCGACCGAAAAATTTCTTGAGAAAAATTTTTCGATTGCTCTCGAGGGTGAGATTGGCTCGGCCGGCTGTTTTGTGACTTGCGCCCTAAAGTCGGCGGCCGCATGGTCGATAAGGAGCGATACGGAATGCTATTACGTTAAGAGCCGCTAGGGACCTCGCTATGTGCTTGATTAATATGAAGAAACGCGTACAATGACGCCGGAACTCCAAGCGAAATTGCAGGCTTGCAACAATCTCCCGAGCCCGCCGGGTGTGGCCACGAGGATCGTCGATCTCGCAAACGACCCGAATGCCGACATGAAAAGTATCAGCAATGTGATCACGCTCGATCCTGCGATCACGGCGAAGATTCTGCGCGTCGCAAACTCGCCGATGTACGCCCAACGTTCAACGGTCGAGACGCTGCGCAAGGCGCTCATCGTGCTGGGACTGAATGCAACTGTCTCACTCGCACTATCCTTCTCGCTACTGAAATCCTGGCAGTCCAAGCAAGATTCGGACGGGCTCGACTACGAGTTGTTCTGGCGCCGCGCGCTGTTGTCTGCTACGGCCGCGAGAATACTCGCGCCGGTTGCCGGCGTTCAGGATGCCGAAGAGCTCTTCCTCAACGCACTGATTCAGGACATCGGCATGCTCGCGCTCACGCGCGCTGTCGAAGACCTTTATATAGACACTGCAGATATGCAGCTTCATCAGGAGCGCCTCATTCGCCATGAGCGATCGAAGATCGGTACCGATCACGCGGCCGTCGGCGGCTGGCTGCTCAAACGCTGGAGTTTTCCGAACCGTCTCGAACAGGGCGTTGCCGCAAGTCACTCCCCCGACCGCGTGCCCAAGATTCATGAGAACGGCAAGTTCGTCCGCTGCGTCGCGCTGTCCGGCCTATTCGCCGAGGCCTATCTGAACCCCAAGGGCGAGCGTCACTTCAAGGAGCTGGCAACAGGGGCCCTGAAACTGCTCGGAATTGACAAGAATCAGCTCGCCGATCTCATGGAGGTCATGAACGAGCAGATTCCGACGATCGAATCGGTGTTCGAGACTAAGCTCATCGACAACAGTTCGGAGACGATTCTCGAGGAGGCGCGCGAGGTACTCATGTTACGCAGCCTGCGCACTTTGCAGGTCGTGGATGACTTACATGATAAGGCTGCCCATCTCGAGTCGCGCACAAGGGAACTCGAGGAATCGAGCCAACGCGATGCGTTGACGGGCCTATACAATCGCGGCTATCTCGACGAGTTCCTCGCGAACGCTTTCAAGGTCGCCGGTGAACGCGGCGAGCCGCTGAGCGTCGCATTCGCCGATCTCGATCACTTCAAATCTGTCAACGACACTCACGGGCATCAGGTCGGAGACCAGCTCCTCGTCTCGGTCGCCAAGATGTTGGAGAAGAACACGCGTTCGGCGGACCTCGTCGCACGTTACGGCGGGGAAGAATTTATCCTCGTATTTCCCGGCACCGACAAGGCGCTCGTCGCGATGATCTGCGAGCGCATCGTCAAAGCCATCGCTGCCGAGACCTACGACTTCGTCGAAGACGGCCTGTCGGTCACGATCTCGATCGGCTACGCAACGCATGGAGAACACATGAGCTTCAGTTCGATTGACGAGTTCGTGCACGCTGCCGACACGGCGCTATATACGGCGAAGATGGAAGGCCGCAATCGCAGCGTAGAGTTCCAGAAGGCATCCTGAGTCATGCGCTCGCGCCGCGTCGGTCGATTCGGACGGCGGCGCGGGAAGGCGGTCGGCCCAACCCGACGAGAGCACAACACGGGCCGAGGCCGACGCTCATCCGGCGACAGGCGCCGTGATCGCCGTTAATTCCCTCGCAACGCACGCGGTCCGCTAGACGGACGTGCGCGCCGCCACCAGACGATAAATCCCGTGATGAACAGCGCCGCGGGAATGAGGCCGAGTATGACCCAGAGCACTCGAATTGTGAGGCCGCCGAACCGGCCGAAGTGCCAGCGAATCAACGTAAGAAGAATCTCTTCGCCCGGCCGCGGATAAATCTCGGCATCGGCTGCCAGAAAATTGAACGCCGCTTCGAACGGGCCTGGAAACGCGAAGTAAATACCCGTCACCGCCCAGCCGAACAGCAGCACGAAGCCCCATAGACCGAGCGCGCTGTGCAGATGCCAACTGAAGCGGCGCGTCTTCGCTGGCCGAGGCACAATGAGGCTGCGCGGCCAGCGCGTCTTGCCGGGCCACCAGAGCACGGCGCCCGTTATCAATAGCACGGTTACGAGGATCGCAGCGACGCCGTTGACCGTGCGTCCCGCAGAGCCCGCGAGCAGGTTGTCGTGAAAGTCGACGCCCCATTCCATCAGGCGGATTGCGAGCGGCAGCGCATCGCCGAACGCGTGATCGGACGGCATGAACCAACG
>JAOTTJ010000100.1 GCA_029864465.1 Gammaproteobacteria bacterium
ATCTCTAGGCCGTATTCGGCCGTGAGTGCGAGGCGCCCGTCGGGCGAGACGGCGATTTCGTGCGGCCAGCCGCGCCCGATCGGTATGCGCGCGATCTCCTTACCCGTTGGCAGATCGAATAACGAGACGCTGCCGGCGACGTCTTCGCGGTTGGCGACGAGCAGCGTGCCGTCGAGGCTTTGTGCGTGCGCGGCCGAAAGGCCAATAGACAGCGCAAGCGCAGCGGTAAGCGTGACGGTGTTCCGAACCATTGCCGAGGTCACAGGCTACGCCGGGCTAACGAGCCCGGCGCAACGTAGCTGAAATGCAAACAGCAGACCTGTGAATTACGAGCCTGGCGCCGTCAGCTTGAGCAGGAAGCCCTGCCCGCCGCGTCCTGGCCGCCCGTCTTCGAGCAACCAGATCGCACCGTCCGGGCCTTGCTCGATGGCGCGAATCCGCCGGCCCATCGAGAAGCGCTCTGCCTCGCTTGCCGAATCTCCATCGATCTGGACGCGCACGAGCGACTGCGAGGACAGGCCGCCGATGAAGGCATTGCCTTTCCAGTCCGGGAATTCATCGCCACTGTAGAAAATCAAGCTCGATGGTGAGATGACCGGATTCCACCAAACGGCGGGCGCGGCGAATTCTGGCCGCGTGTTATGGGCCGGAATCGGGGTGCCGTCGTAGTGATCGCCGTTAGAAACGATCGGATAGCCGTAATTGGCGCCGCGTCGAACGAGGTTCAGTTCGTCACCGCCCATCGGTCCCATCTCGACGTCCCAGGGCCGGCCCTGGTCATCGAACGCGAGGCCGAGCAGGTTGCGATGGCCGAGCGACCAGATCTGTGCGGTCACGCCACCGCGGTCGTAGAACGGATTATCGCGCGGGACCGAGCCGTCGTCGTTGAGGCGCAAGACCTTGCCCAGGTTCGAATTCATGTCCTGCGCAGGGTCGAATTTCTGCCGGTCGCCGGAGGTGAGCCAGAGATATCCGTCCGGCCCGAAGGCGATACGGTGGCTGTAGTGGCCTTGACCGGTCACTTTCGGCACCTGGCGCCAGATGATTTCCGGTGTGCTGAGTGAGCCACCGCTCCCGGATAGCTGCAGCCGAGCGCGCGCGACGACTGCACCGCGGGTATCGTTCTCGCCTGGCTCGACATAGCTGAAGTAAATCAAGCTGTTCTGAGCGTAATCCGGATGCAGCACGATGTCGCCGAAGCCGCCCTGGCCGCCGTGATCGACATGCGGCACACCGGTGATTTCACCGACGGACCCGTCAGCGTTGACGATTTTCAACGCACCGACCATCTCACTGACGAGCAGCCGATTATCGGGGAGAAACTCCAGCGCCCACGGCTGCTCGAACTGCCCGACAGTGGTTAGCGTGAAGTCGGCGTGCTGGGCATTCAGGCAGGCGCCCACCGAAAGATAAGCAGCCAGCCCGAAGGTCGAGCAGAACAAGTTCTTGAATTTTTTAAACATTTTAGGCACCCCCGCTGTGACGGCCCTGTGGGAAAAGACCAAAGCTAGCAATCCGCTGCGCCGGCTTCAACGCCGGCTGTAGTCGCTGCGGCCTAGTCTACTACCGATCGGCCGTCCGTCGGCGCAAAGCTCGGGCGAATCGCTGAAACAGTTCGTGCGCAAGCGCAGATGCCCAAGGCCGCGGCGGCGGAACTCGCTGTCCGAAACACCGTGAAACGGCCGGCCCGTGTGCCTACGTCAGCCATGGGAGCGCAAGCGTTGCGAGCCCGAGCACGAGAAAGAAGCCGAACATGTCCGTGATCGTGGTCAGGACGGGCCCCGATGCCAGTGCGGGATCGGCCCGGAGGCCTTTGAGCAACAGCGGCACCGTGCCGCCAATCGACACGGCGACGAGTGTATTGATCGCAAGCGCAGCGCCGACGACGAGTCCGAGAAACGCATTACCCTGCCAGAGATAGGCCACGAGCCCGAGAAGCACGCCGAGCGCCAGGCCGTTCAACAGACCGACCGATGCCTCTTGCCACCAGACACGCAGCGCATCACGCGGTCGAATGATGCCCAGAGTCAGCTCGCGCATCGTAACGGCGATCGCCTGGTTACCCGAGCAGCCACTCATATCCGAGACGATGGGCAGAAAGACTGCCAGGGCGATGACGGCTGCGATCGTATCCTGATAGAACGCGATGACGCTGGCCGCAATGATGTTGAGCACGACGTTGATGCTGAGCCACGATAGCCGGCGCCGCGACCGTGTCGCGATGGGTAGATGACGCAACTCCTCGCCGCCGACGATACCTTGAACCTTGAGCTGCTCTTCCTGCGCACGCTCGGCGATGGCATCGAACACGGCATGTTGGCGCAGCCGGCCGACGAGTCGCCCCTCATCGTCGACAACGGGGGCGCCGAGCGTTTCATAGCGGCGAAAGTAGTCTTCGAGATCATTCAGCCCTTCGTCGACGCGCACGGGTTCAACGGCCTGACTCAGCGTCGCGAGTGGTGTCTCTGGTGCAGCGAGCAAGACGTCGGCGATCTCGACCGCGCCTGTCGGTCGCTGGCCGGCATCGATGAGTAGAACGCGCTGCGGCAGCGTCTCGACGTCAGCGCGACGGGACCGCAAATCGTCGAGAAAATCCTGAACGCGTGCGGCGACGGGGTAGGCGTAGTACTCCGTGCCCATGAGCCCGCCGGCGACCTCCGCTGGGTAGGAGATAAGGCTTGCGAGCTTGCTAGCCTGCGCCGGCGCCATCTCGTCGAGGATGGCCTGGGCGTCCCTAGGCTCCAGCTCGGTGAGCAAGTCGGCGCCGAAGTCGCTGTCGAGCTCGTCGACGATATCGGCGGCAGCATCCGGATCGAGGCGTTCGAGGATGTCGGCAGCATGGACGTCGGGTAGATCCTCGATGAGCTCGGCAGCGAACTCGGCTGGTAGGAGCTCGACGAGATGCTCCTGCTCTTCCGCGCTGAGGCGAAATAGCGCGCGGACCGTTTCCGTCGGTTCCAGATCTTTCAGAAAGGACTGCAGTTCCTCGCTGTCGCCCTGTATCGTGAGCTCGCGAAGGCGGTTCCAGGGCTCGAGCGGCATGGCGTTACCGGGCTCGGTGGTCATCGCGGGCTCCTTGATCTGTGTTACGCAGTTGTTTTCGGCGGCGCCGGAGGTCGGTGACCGGAATCGTGGCCAATCGCTCTGGCGCCGTCACAGGCCGAAGGTGGCTACATTCGGCCTGGTCAGCTCGAAGCGAAAATGTCGTAGACGATCAAGACGATTTCCACCGCGATGAGGACGACTATATACCACTCGAGCCGCAGACCCTGTCGTGTGCTCAGTAGATCGAGATACAACTCCGAGGTTCGAGCGATGAGCGCCAGTTTCCGGGTGAGCGCAACATCTCGCTCGCGTAACTCGAGGTCTGACGCGATTCGCTCGTAGAGTCGATCGAGCGCAGGATCGTCCCAGGTGATCGCCGGTTTCTCGGTGATCTCGATTCGGCTTACGGTACGCGACTCCATCAGCAATACATTGCCTATCTTGCTTACCAGTTGAGCCGGGCGTGCCGGCGTCCGGCCGGCCTGGAGATCGAGCGCAATAGTCTCGACGCGCGTCATGATCGGCATCACGCTGGTTTCGTGGTGCGCCAGCATGACGCTCTTGGCCAGCGCGTGTGCAACCACGAGAAACCGCTCGATACTGAGTTCTCGCAGCGTGATGACGCCGCGTGCATCGATATGCTCCGCTGCCTCGCGGTCGATGAGGATGTCGTACGCCTCGTTTTCGCGCTCGGCAAACTTTCCCGAAACGATCGGCATGACGGAGTCGAGAAGAGCTGACTCTTCGGCGTCATCGAGATTGACGACGACGACGACACCGAAACGGAACAGCGCCACGTAGCCGCCGCCACGACGTTCCACGACTGGCGCCGCCGCATCGGGGCGCTCTTTGCCCGTGAGGTCTAGACGCGAGCCGAGCAGCCAGGCCCGGACACGAATTTCCCCTGGTCGGTCGTTGATTGGCGTGCTCCTGAGCGCTAGCCGCGCTCTTCGAGCGGCACGTACTCGCGGACGGTGTCTCCGATATAGATCTGCCGAGGGCGGTCGATCCTTGCATTGGTGTTTGTGTGAACCTCACGCCAGTGCGCGATCCAGCCTGGTAGTCGGCCAATCGCGAAGATCACTGTGAACATGTCGGTCGGAATGCCGAGCGCGCGCATGATGATCCCGCTGTAGTAGTCGACGTTCGGGTACAGCTTGCGCTCGACGAAATAGGGGTCCTTGAGCGCGACCTCCTCGAGCTTCATTGCTAGGTCGAGCAGCGGATCATCGACACCGATTTTTTCGAGCAGCCGGTGGCAGGACTCCTTGATAATCGTCGCGCGCGGGTCGAAGTTCTTGTAGACGCGGTGACCGAAGCCCATGAGCCTGGCACCCGCGTCGCGATTTTTGACGCGGGCGATGAATCGGTCGAGCTTTTCGCCGCTATCGACGAGACCTTGCAGCATGTCGATGACCGCGACGTTGGCGCCGCCGTGCAACGGTCCCCAGAGGGCACATACGCCTGCGGCAACCGAGGCATACAGATTCGCCTGAGATGAGGCCACCATGCGCACGGTAGACGTCGAGCAATTCTGCTCGTGATCGGCATGCAGGATCAGCAGCCGGTCCAGCGCCTCGACGACGGCTTCGGGCGCTTCGTAAGGCTCGTAGGGACTCGAGAACATCATGTGCAGGAAGTTCTCGACATAGCGTAGCCGCGAGCGAGGGTAGACGATCGGCTTGCCGAGAGACTTCCGATAGCTCGCTGCCGCGATCGTACGGATCTTGCTCATTAGCCGGGCTGCGGGTTTCATGAAGTGCTCGTCGTCTTCGGGCTGCATGAAGACGGGCTCGAAGCAGCCCACAGCGTTGATCATCGCCGACAGAATGGCCATCGGAGGCGCATTGGGTGGGAAGCCGTCTAAGTGATGACGCATGTCCTCGTGAATGAACTCGTGCTGGACGAGCTGGCGCCGAAACTCGGTGTATTGAGAGCTCGTCGGCATCTCGCCGAATATCAACAGATAGGCGGTCTCAACGAACGTCGATTTCGTCGCGAGCACCTCGATGCGATATCCGCGATATTTGAGAATGCCTTTTTCGCCGTTAACGAACGTGATGGCGCTGCTGCACGAGCCCGTGTTGCCGTAGCCGTTGTCGAGCGTGATCAGGCCGGATTCGGCCCGCAGCTTGCTGATGTCGACAGCTGTCTCTTTCTGCGTGCCGACGACGACGGGCAAGTCGATGGTCTGCCCGTTGTAATGCAGTTGTGCCGTATCTGTCATTTTCTCTACTCTTGTTGCTAGACCCGAGGATCCCAAGGCTTTATGGCCGCCGGTTCGCGGCGGAGGTGTCTTTTTCCGTTGCGAAATTCCCTATCGTCGTGAAAGCGATCCTTGTGCTCGTGCGAGCCCCGTTTGGGGTTGGTAGGACCGCTGCGTTTTCGCAGCCGCTCGAATTGGTATTCCTCATCTTCGAACAGCGACACCTCATCGAAACCGTCGTCGAAGTCATGCGGTCTGCGCGTGTTCATTTCAGTGTCTGGCCTCCAAGAAATTAGCTTGACATCAAGATATCTGGCCAGAACCCTTGATGTCAAGTAATTTGATATCAAATTAAATCGTTGTTATAGTCGCGGCCACCCATGCAGGATTCCGTCGACAAATTGCTCGAGCAGTGGCGCCAGGAGCGCCCCGAGCTCGATGTCTCCGGTCTGGGCCTCGCCGTGCGGATCGAGCTGCTTGCAAAGCTGCTGCGCCGCAGCACCGAGCGAAGCCTGAGGAAGGTCGGTCTCAAGATCTGGCAATACGATGTCCTGTCTGCGTTGCGCCGTCAGGGCCCGCCGTTCGAGTTGCCCGCCACCGAGCTCGCAAGGGCGTCGCTGCTGACATCGGGCGCGATGACGACACGCATCGACCATCTCGAGGAAAAAGGTCTCGTGGAGCGCCGCCCCGATCCGCACGACCGTCGCGGCGTTCGCGTGAGCTTGACGCCGCGAGGGCGCGAGGTCATCGACGATGCGATCCATGCGCGGCTCACGGCTGCCGAGCAGAGTGTCAGCGAGCTCGGCTCTGCGGAGCGCGTTGCCGTTGAGCGGGTGCTACGCAAGCTGCTGCTGTCGCTGAGCCGGGAGTGCCGGCAGCCGAGCGCGGCAACACCTTCCTTGCCGGCTTGAGTTTCGCGTGTCGTCCCGCTCCGCGCAGCTGCTGCCAGCCGTTTCGGGTCAGGTAAACTAGACGGGCGCGCCTGCCGCTGCACGTCAAGGCACTCTCTAGCTCGAAGCCGCCTGAATGGCCGTTTACATCGTCGTGGATAACCCCAATGGGTGGCCGTTCGATGCCGCAGGCGCCGAGGTCATTTCGGCGCGCCGCTATCTCACCGACCCGCGCTTCATAGATATCAAGCGCGCGCGCATCTTCAATCTCTGCAAGAGCTACGGCTACCAGACGACCGGCTACTACGTGTCGCTGCTCGCCGCCGCACGCGGCCACAAGCCAATGCCTTCGATCTCGACGCTGCAGGAGCTGCGCCAGTCCGTGCTCGCGCGCGTGATTACCGACGACGTCAATCAGAGGCTCCAGAAGATCCTGGCGCCGCTGGAATCCGAGCGTTTCGAGCTCAGCATCTATTTCGGCAGGAACACCGCCAAGCGCTACGATCACCTCGCCCAGACGTTGTTCAACCTGTTTCCGGCACCTTTGTTGCGCGCAGAATTCGTCCGCGGCGAGCAGTGGCGTATCCAGTCACTCCGCGTCATCGCTGCCGATGACGTTCCGGATTCACACCGGGATTTCGTTATCGACCAGGCACGGCGATTCTTCGCGAGACCGCGTGTGGTCGGTCGCGTGCCGGCGCGTTACAAGCTCGCGATCCTTGCCGATCCCGATGCGATCGACGCGCCGTCAGATGACCGCGCCATCCGGCGTTTCGTCCGGGCGGCCGCGAAGGCCGGGATCGCCGCATCGATCATCGGTAAGCAAGACTATGGCCGGGTTGCCGAGTTCGACGGCCTGTTTCTACGTGAGACAACGGCGGTCAATCATCACACGTATCGCTTTGCCGTCAGAGCCGCCGCGGAAGGTCTCGTCGTAGTCGATGACCCCGAGTCGATTATTCGCTGCACGAACAAGGTCTATCAGGCCGAGCTGTTCGCCCGCAATTCGATCAATTGTCCGCAGACGCTAATCGTTCATCGCGATAACGCGGTCGAGGTCGGCCAGCGCCTCGGATTTCCGTGTGTGCTGAAGAAGCCCGACAGTGCATTCTCGGCCGGTGTCGTCAAGGTCGACGACGCGGAGGCGCTCGCGACCGAGCTCGGCCGGCTTTTCAAGCAATCCGAGCTCGTCGTCGCGCAAGCCTTTTTGCCGTCGCAGTTCGATTGGCGCATCGGGATACTGGCCGGCAAGCCGCTGTTCGCCGCGAGGTACTATATGGCGCGCGGCCATTGGCAGATCCAGAAGGCCCACGACGAAAAGCGCCGCAGCTATGGCAAGGTCGAAGCGATCGCCACCGAGGACGTGCCGGCCCGTGCCGTGGATCTCGCAGTGCACGCGGCGAATCTGATCGGGCAGGGGTTCTACGGCGTCGATCTCAAGGAGGTCGACGGCGAGTTCTTCGTCATCGAGGTCAACGACAATCCGAACGTCGAGGCCGGCTACGAGGATACCGTGCTCAAGGACGCTCTTTACGCAGCCATCATCGAATACTTTGTCGAACGCTTCGAGAACCGTGCGGCTGCGGCGCAGGTCCGATGAGCGCTGACTCAGCCCTGGGGCTGTTCGAGGGCTACGGCATCGAGATCGAGTATATGATCGTCGATCGGCAGAGCCTGGCCGTCGAGCCGATTGCCGACCAGCTGCTGCGCTCGGTGAGCGGTGCCTACGACACGGAGATCGAGCTCGGTGACCTGGCGTGGTCGAATGAGCTTGCCCTGCACGTCATCGAGCTCAAGACGAACGGACCGCGAGCGACGCTGCTCGATCTCGGTGAGATCTTCCAGGCCGATGTCGTGCGGATCAACGGGCTTCTCGAGCCGTTCGAGGCCATGCTGCTCCCGTCGGGCATGCATCCGTGGATGAATCCGAGCCGTGATTTCCGACTCTGGCCGCACGAGCACAATGCCGTTTATGAGGCGTTCGACCGTATCTTCGGCTGCGCAAGCCACGGCTGGGTCAACTTGCAGAGCATGCACGTCAATCTGCCGTTTGCGAACGATCGGGAGTTCGGCCAGCTGCATGCTGCGATACGCCTCGTGCTCCCGATCATTCCCGCACTCGCCGCGAGCACGCCGGCCGTGGGCGGGGAGCTCACCGGCTACGCCGACAGTCGACTCAAGTTCTACGCTGGCAACTCCACGCGAGTTCCGGCGATCACGGGCGCGGTGATCCCCGAGCCGATCTTCTCTATCGATGAGTACGAGCGATATCTGCTCGGACGGATCTATGCCGACCTGGCGCCGCTCGATCCCGATGGCGTGCTGCGGCACGAATGGGTCAATGCTCGCGGCGCCATAGCGCGTTTCGATCGCATGGCGCTGGAGATACGCATCATCGATACGCAGGAATGTCCCGTTGCCGACGTCGCGGTCGCGGGCGCCGTCGCGGCGGCTGTGCGTGCGCTCGTCGAAGGCGTATGGAGCGGCACACGGCAGCAGCGGAGCTGGGATCACCGCGAGTTAGCCGAGACGTTTTGGGCCGTTTGCGAGGCTGGGGATCTCGCCGTGATCGACGACGCGAGGCTGCTGCGCTGCTTCGGCTACCCCGAGGCCGGGCGCGCACGTTGCGCGGAGCTCTGGCAGCATATCGTCGAGTCGGCTCTGCCTGCAGACGCGTTGTCCGAGCGTTCGCGCGCAGCGCTCGGTGTCATCCTGCATCAAGGCTGTCTCGCTCGCCGGATCGAGACCGCCGTGCGCGGGGACACGCTACGCGGCGTTTACGTCCAGCTCGCCGACTGTCTGCAATCCGGGCAGCCCTTCGAGGTCCACTAATGGGCCTGAGCCTGATTCTGTCATGCGAGCACGGCGGCAACGACGTGCCGGCGCAGTATCGAGCGTTGTTCCGAGGCCGCGCGGCCGAGCGCGCGCTCGCAGGGCATCTCGGCTCGGACACCGGATCGCTCACGGTTGCCAGGGCATTGTCGGCGCACTTCGGTGTGAGCCTTTTCTCGTCAACGGTGACGCGGCTACTCGTCGATCTGAATCGGTCATTGGGTCATCGGCGGCTGTTTTCGCCGTTCTCGCAGAAGCTCGATGCAGCGCAGCGGCACGGGCTGCTTGCCCGGTATTATCTGCCGTATCGGGCGGCCGTTACGCAGGCTGTGGCCGAAGGCACGCGCGGCGACCAGCGGGTCTTGCACGTGTCGGTGCACAGCTTCACACCGAAGCTCGGACGGCGATGCCGGACGGCCGATATCGGGCTGCTGTACGATCCCGCACGGACGGCCGAGCGGCAGCTCTGTGCGGCCTGGAAAGCCGAGCTCGATGCCGTTGGGGGCGGATTGCGCGTTCGGCGCAACT